>JANZYY010000255.1 GCA_026419705.1 Fischerella sp. | reverse complement strand
GCTTAACAATGTAAATCTTTTTCGATTTACCTTTTGTGTCTTGTACGTGGGCAAAAAATTTCCAACCACCTTTGATTGGGCGATGAAAATATTTTCTTCGTACCCATTTTTTTCTTCTTTTAAGATGTCTTCTTAACGCCCATCTATACAGCGCTTTCCATACTTGATAATCAAAGTATGAGAAGACTTCTTTACTGACCCCAAATCTGTAGTAGTTACCCCTTCCTAGAATTAGTGGGTTAAGTTTAGCTATTACAGCTTCAGGAGATAGGTGAGGATTATTTTTCAGCCATTCTCTAATTTCTTTGAGTTTGGCTAGAACTTTTTCCTTTTGAGGCTTAGTTAAACATTTACCTTTGTATTGTCTGAGATTGAATCCGAGGAAATTGAAACCGTCTTCAACATTTACAATTCTGGTTTTGTCCTGATTAAGCTCTAATCCCCTGTTTTTGGTTCTGTTGCAAAAATCGCTGCCTCGTTAATAGGATATTCTCTCTGGAGATTTAATATTATCCAGATGAACCCCAAGCATCCGTTTAAGTGGCGGCACTATCAAGCCGAAATCATCCTGCTGTGCGTGCGGTGGTATCTTCGCTATCCATTGTCGTACCGGAACCTGGAGGAGATGATGACCGAGAGGGGGCTAAGCGTTGACCATACGACTATATAGATGGGTGCAGCACTATGCACCAGAACTAGAAAAACGGTGTCGTTCACATCTCAAGCCGACAAATGATTCCTGGCGCGTGGATGAAACCTATATCAAGGTGAAAGGTAAGTGGAAATATTTGTACCGAGCTGTTAATTGTGCTGGCAATACTATTGACTTGAGGGGGCGACAAGAATAGTCAAAGTATTACAGGTAGAGGGATTCAAGTAAAATACCCTCTCAAAAAAAACGGTTCTTATTGAGAATACTGTGCGGTTATTAGACAGCTACTTATAGGGGGCAGTTTGATGGTAAAAAAGAATGGTCTCGTCAAATGAACAAGACCATACAAATAAATGCTGCCCCAATTCTATCAAGAAATCCTAGAAAAGTACCTGAGTAATACACAATTAATTACCCTAAATAATTACCCTAAAAATGCTGGTATGGTTGCTACAAAGTCAGAGGCAAGTAAAAATAGAAAGATTGGCCGCTACCCTACCTTTACCAATACAACAAAATAGCCGTCGTCATTTACAAAGATTTCTCAACTCGAAGGGTTTGAGTGTAGTGCGACTATGGTTTCCCATCATTGAAGAAATTGTATCACGCTTATTTAAACCTCAGTCACAATTGATTATTACCCTGGATAGAACCTCATGGAAAGACAATAATATTTTGATGGTGAGTGTAATTTATCAAAAAAGGGCATTACCAATATTTTGGTGTCTACTTGATAAAGAAGGTTGCAGTAACCTCCAAGAACAACAGAAAGTATTACGTCCGGTAATCCGGTTATTAAAACATTATCAATTAATCATCATTGGCGATAGAGAATTTCATGGCGTTGAATTAGGTAGTTGGTTACATCGTCAGGGTTTGAAGTTTGTGTTTCGACAAAAAAAAGACACTACTTTTCGAGAAAAAAGACAAAAATTTCAACCCCTACATACAATTTCAATTTCTCCCGGTATCCGCAAATTTTATCATCAGGTTAATCTCACACAAAATCAGGGTTTTGGTCGTTGCAACTTGGTGGTTGATTGGAAACGCAAATATCGTGGTCAGCAAGAACCTGAACCTTGGTATTTATCCACTAATCTACCAGATGTATCAACAGCAGTGAAAATATATCCTCAACGTTTTGGGATTGAGGCTATGTTTAAAGATTGTAAAACTGGGGGATACAATTTAGAAGGTTCTCAAGCAAATCCTGATAGACTTGTACGCCTAATTTTATTGATTGCTTTGGCAATGACTTCCGCATGGTTAAAAGGACAAAAAATTCAATTCTCTAGACAACAATCTTATGTCTGTCGTCCTTGTGAACAAAATAGAACTAGAAAAAGACATAGTGCTTTTTGGATAGGCTTATATGGTTATAACTGGATAGTTTCTCTGAATGAGTGTCAGGAATTGGTTCTGGAAATGATGGCTTCTGTTCGCAATAAACAGGCATTTTCTCACCAGGGTTTGATGGCTATGCTGCTTATACAGCAACCACTTTAACTTCTTTGTCGCCCCCTCAAACTATTGACTTTATGCTAAGTGCCAAAAGAGATAAACGAGCAGCTAAACGTTTCTTCTGCAAAGCTTTGAAGGCAAATTACAAGCAGTCTCCACGAGTTATCAATGTCGACCAGAATGCAGCTTATCCAATCGCTGTTGATGAGTTGAAAGCAGAATTAACCCTACCTCAAGTTTGTAAATTACGCCAAAACAAGTACTTAAATAATCTAATTGAACAAGACCGTAGATTTATCAAAAAGTTAGTCAACCCTGGGTTGGGCTTTCAATCATTCTACACGGCAAGAAGGACAATTATTGGTTATGAAACCATGAATCAAATTAGAAAAGGACAAATTTTAGGAGTAGCAAAAGGAGACATTCAAGCTCAGATAGAATTCGTGTCTCAAATTTTTGGAGTTGCTGCGTAATCCGTATCGAATCGGATGGAGCTTTTGTCCTAAAAAGGTTTTTGCAACAGAGCCGGTGCAAGATATGAGATACGAGAGAGCGCTAATCAGCAATTGCATCCGGGAGTTCATCCTCTAGCCGTCGTAGGGGTGGATATAGATAGCCAAGGGCGATCGCTAGTATAGTTAGCATCCCCATCACGACAAACAACAAAGCAATACCGTATCCTCGACCAACACCAATGAATTTGCCGATGCTTCCGGCCAATAACCCTGTAGGGGTAAGTAATGGCTCGAAAACTTGATCGGCTAATGGCCCTGCAATCAGATAGGCAAGCGGTAAGGATGCCAAGGCGAGCATACTTCGCACAGCAAATACCCGTCCCTGGACAGCAGGTGCGACTTTGCTCTGCCAGATGGCTTGGTCGCAACCATTGATTATTGACACCCCAAAATAGTAGATGAAAGCAGCTGCAAAAAAGATGGGAACAGAGGGCATAAGCCCCGCAAGTAGTATAGAGAGTCCACCTAATAGTGTAAAGCCAAATACACCAAGGATACGATTCTTTGGCCCGCCCCAAACACTCATCACCAGACCACCAACCAACATACCGCTTCCACCAATGGACAGCACCGTACCCAGTACAGTAGCCGAAGCAAAGGCTAGTACCAAAGGTGTAACTAGCACACTCACAACTCCAATTAAGAAATTAATGCCCGCAAAGAAAATTAACAATCCCAGTAGTCCGGGGCAAGCAGTGATGTATGTCCATCCATAAGTAAACTCCCGCAGTCCCCAACTCTGCCTCACTTCATCCTCTACACTAGTTTTTGGCTTCGGGAATCGGACTAGCAACAGCGTCACCAAGGAAAAGAGAAAAGTAACGCAGTCGATCAGGATTACGCCCTGAATCTGAATAGTCACAACCAGCGCACCTGCTAACATCGGTGAGAGCAACCGCGAAACTGCCTCTGCAAGTTGCACCATCCCACTAGCGCGACCGAGGTGTTGCTTTGGAACAAGCATCGTAGTTGCAGCAGCATAAGCTGGCCACTGGAAAGCGCTAAAGGTCGAACTGACTGCTACAGCCAGGTAGATGTGCCAGACTTCAAGCTTACCAAGCAAGAGCAACAGCACAATAGCTAGCGTACTCAGTCCTGCTCCAGTATCGCTCAGTATCATACAAAACCTTCGGTTCCAGCGATCTACAAGCACGCCAACCAAAGGTGACATCAAGATGCTCGGCAGCATCGCAAACAAAGAAATGAGCGCAAATTCCGTCACAGAGCCAGTGTTCTGGTATACCCAGACACCTAAAGCAAATCGAGTCAGTCCGGAGCCAATTAGTGAAATCAGCTGCCCAAACCAGATAAGGATAAATACTCGCATTCTATATGTGTGGGTGATTCAGAAAACCACTACGAGTGAAGTAACAAAAGTAGTTTTTCAGAAGTTGGTCATCGATCTTAGGACAGTTAATAGAAGCACTTGCCAGTTGAGCAAGCGTTTTTTGGCAATCGAACTGTGTCATTCTGGGTTGAGAGAGATTCTCTGGGATGGATATCCGTTCTTTGTATCTATTTTCAGGAAACAAAGGCAAAAGTGAATACAAAGTTGGATCTGGAGAATGCTTTGCAGCAGCGATCAACTCTTGTCGCCATTCGTCATAGGTAACTAGCCGCAGTGGATAGCCATAAAAACACATCCACTCGATCAGTTTTTCCAGTTGAATTGGGTGGGGATTGAGCAAGTGAAAGATTTCCCCAATGGATTCTTTTTGCTGAGATAAATAAACGATGGCTTGACTTACATAGTCTACCGGTGTCATATCCACCAAACTATCAATTTTTGGCACACTACCAAGCTGAATACAGCACTTAATCATGCTGCACATAAAATCATTGGTGTTCCAAACCCCTGTTTTGCTGTTTCCTGTGATTCTTCCCAATCGGTGGATAGTCGCAGGAAGACCTCTAGAACGTGCGATCGCTACTAACTTTTCCGCCACCCATTTACTCTGAGCGTAGCCACTTTGGAGAATTCCATCATGTTCCAAAGAGTCTTGTTCACTAAATACTTGCACCTCAGAATTGCTCTGTGCGGGAAACACAGAAAGGGTAGAAATATAATGTACCGATTTGATTTTAATTAAACTTGCTAATCTCAGAACTTCCTGCGTTCCGAGAACATTAGCCGCCTTCAGTTGCTCGTATGGATAAACAAAATTAACTAAAGCACCATTGTGATAAATAACATCTATTTTATTTGCTAGTATTAGGAAATTTTCTTCAGAAAGTCCAAACAGTGGCTGAGATAAATCTCCCACAACCGGGATGATTCTGGAACTAAAATGTTCGTTTGCAAGTGAATATATTTCCAAGTTTTTGCAGAGCTTATTTTTGCCTTCTTCAGCATTAGCAGCACGTACCAAGCAATATACATCTGCTTGAGTTTTTTGGAGAAGTTCATCAAGTAAAAAAGCTCCCAAAAAACCTGTAGCTCCAGTTAAGAAGATATTAGCAGGCTCAGTTGTATACTCCCTTGGAATAGCTTCAAAACAAATTGTGGGATCGAGAACGGCTTCAGTTTGCAGCTGTGCAACAGTTTTCCCGCCAATAGTATCAGAACCTGTTTTTTGCATCTCAATACTTTTGGCTAGGCTAGCTATGGTAGGCATGTCAAACAAACTACGCAAAGGTAGCTCTACTTGAAAAGTTTCTCGCACTCGAAAAATTAGTTGAGTCAGTAGTAAGGAATGACCACCTAAATCAAAAAAGTTATCATTAATACTAACTTGTTCCAGGCCAAGTAACTCAGACCAAATTGTCGCTAAATTTTCCTCAGTTGATGTACGTGGTGCTACGTAAATCGTGGTATCATCATTAGCGGTTTGCTCAGCTATTGGTAGCGCTCTGCGGTCTACTTTGCCGTTAGGAGTAAGTGGTAGTGCTTCTAACGTCACAAAGACTTTTGGCAGCATATATTCGGGCAACTTCTCTTTGAGAAAGCGGCGTAGTTCACTGCTCTTCGGAACTGGCTTTGAAGCGGGAACCACATAAGCCACTAAGTATTGGTTACCCGTAGCATCTTGTTGAGCTATAACTACAGCTTCCCTAACCTCTGAGTGTTGCGTCAGTACAACTTCGATTTCTCCAAGTTCGATGCGGAAGCCGCGCACCTTGACCTGATTATCAATGCGACCGAGAAACTCTATATTGCCGTCTGGGAGATAGCGCACTAAATCCCCAGTCTTGTAAAGGCGATCGCTCTGTTTTGATTTCTGAAACGGGTTGCAAATAAATGTTTCTTCAGTTAAGTCTGGGCGATTCCAGTAGCCTCGTGCAAACCCAGCACCGCCAATGTAAAGTTCGCCCTGGATGCCAATAGGAACGGGCTGTAGGTGTTTATCTAGCACGTACACTTGAACATTACGAATCGGCTTGCCAATGGGTACTCCTGACAATGTAATCTCTGAAGAAAAGCTAGCTTTTGGTAACTTGTATATTGTGGTTACTACAGTTGCTTCTGTCGGGCCGTATCCGTTGCATAACTGCGGGTAATCACCTACGTATTTTTGCCACATTTTGACTCGTTCTGGAAGTACCCGCTCTCCTCCAATAATGACCAAGCGCAATGATTCTGGTAGCTTCAACTGTGTTGTTGTTAATTCAAAAGTCAAATGATGCCAGTATGCTGTGGGTAGATCTAATACCGTTATTTCCCATTCTCGACATTGTTTGAGGAAAGTAGGTATATCAATTAGCATCTGTTCATTACGTAGTACTAGCGTGCCACCAGAGATCAGACAAGGATAAATTTCTTCGACTGCTACATCGAAACTGATAGAGGCAAACTGTAATACGCGATCGCGATTAGTAAACCCATATTCAACAATTGCTGCTTCAGTAAAATTCACTAAAGACTGATGTTGAATCATCACCCCTTTTGGTTTGCCTGTAGAACCTGATGTATAGATGACATAGGCTAAATTTTCCGGTGTTGCACCACTGATGAGATTCTCTTCACCTTGCTGAGAAATTACTTCCCAATCTGTATCCAAACTAACAGTATGCAGTCCATCAAACTTTTTTTCTACCAGCAAATGCTTCTGAGTTAAGAGGATTGGCACTTGTGAATCTGATAACATCCAACTCAAGCGTTCTTGGGGATAAGTGGGATCTAAGGGTACATAAGCCCCACCAGCCTTGAGGATGCCCAGCAATCCGATCACCATCTCTGGCGATCGCTCTACACAAATGCCCACCAGTACTTCTGGCCCCACACCCAGCGAACGCAAGTAACGCCCTAGCTGATTTGCCTTGGCGTTCAGTTCTCGGTATGTTAACTGTTGTCCTCCAAAAACTACTGCAACAGCATCCGGTGTTTGCTCTACTTGAGTTTCAAACAACTCATGGATGCATAAATCTTGCAAACTTTCTGTTTTTGTACTACTCCAGTCCACCAACAGAGTCTGCCGTTCTGTTTCTGTCAACATTGGCAAGTCACTGAGGCGCTGGTCGGGATTAACCACAATACTTGCCAGCAAAGTTTGGAAATGCCCTACCATTCTGTTAATAGTGGCTGCCTCAAACAAG
>JANZYY010000254.1 GCA_026419705.1 Fischerella sp. | reverse complement strand
AAGTATTGTTTGTAGTTAGCGCTTCAGCGCGAAAGCGCCAACTACGAACCCCGCAAAGTTGCTTTGGTAAACCACTAGTTCTCACCTACCTGGTTGAACTTGGTAACGAGGGCTTGGAGGTTATACCTCCGGCAGTGCAAGATGTGAATTACTCTCCTTTAGAGAGGAAGGATAGGGAAAGAGGTAATTCTATATTGCATAGAAATAGAAACCGCTATAAATCTAGTATCACTGAACACTTGCCATTCCAATGTGGTAACTTATGCAAAAGTTATGTGTTGTGAATATAGACAAGAATCTATGCTTGTTATTGTCAGATAGGTATTTAACTTATAAGATTGAAAAGTTATTATCAAAACAACAAGCAAAGCGTAAGATGCCTTCCAGCCAACGTTGCACACCTTGAAGGTGTTTTTTGGGGATAGTAACTAACGTTGTACTAACCTCATTCCACTGGGTGTGTACAACGTTTTTCTCTCTGTTCAAATTTCTAGGACTCCTCTGTAATCTTTATGGATAACTTGGATAAATCTGGTAATTGAAGTAACTCTGTTTCGGCAACTGGCTCTTTGATGTTGATCGGTAACCTTAATGGTTGACGTTCTTCTAACCAGCAACTTGCTACTGGCAAGGTTTGCTCTAATTCGTCCAGTGGTCGAGGAATCACCATCACAGCATTCAGTTCTCCAATGCGTTCTGCCTCGTACATACCAGCTTCCACTGCTACTGCAACGTTTGCCACGGAGCCGCGAATAATGGCTGTACACAAACCCGCACCAACTTTTTCATACGCTGCTAACTGGACATCAGCAGCTTTTAACATGGCATCAGCAGCTCCCACCATTGCTGGAAAACCACGAGTTTCAACTAAACCTACTGCTTGGTTGCTCAAGCGACTATGATTGCCGTCTCCAGCGATCGCACTGAGGCGACTGTTAATAGGTAATATTACTTCTAAGTTGGGAAAAGGTCGGGGAATAACCAAGCTAGAAATAAATTGATCGAATTGTTTAGCGGTTTGCTCACCAGCTTCTACAGCCAAGCGTACATCCGCAATTCCCCCTCTAACAATAGCAGTACAGTGACCACTGCCAATTTTTTCATACCCAACTAGGTGAACCCCAGCTGATTTGAGCATCATGTCTGCTGTACCAACTATCGCTGGGAAACTGCGAGTTGATACTAACCCCAAAGCACTATCCTTGAGGTTGTCTCGACGATGCGATGTCTGGACATTGTATGCGTCCATATGAATCTCCAGGATATCCAAACTGACAACTTACAATTAACACTTATTCAGACTGCTCGTCAGAGGGGTTTTTTTTCAAAGATTGCCGATGTGGAAACAATGTGATCAACAACTGCTGAATACTTTCCTGTCCATAGATGTGAGTCCCGATATTATTTGGCGATTCAGTGGTAGGCTCTTTTATACCCTCAGTTGTAGAAGACGCGGAGGCATTGACATGAGAATTCCCGGTGTCTGGCTTTCCCTGTGGCGATCTTTCCTCTTTATGGGAAGCAGAATTGGTTGTGAATGGTTTCGGCGGTTGTGTTTGGTCAGTTGTATCGACAGAATCTGAAACATGTCGACTGGTATCTCCCAGAACTGAACCAGGTGCAACTACTTGTCCAGGTTCCACAGAACAATTGAAAACTGTTGTCGCCGCACCAATACAAGCATTTGCACCAATTTTACCCTCACCAATCATTAGGAAACCGGCTCCCAAGTTCGCTCCTGCTTCTACTTCTAAGGTTCCTTGATGGACTTTAAGGATTGACCCCATACCAATGCAAACCCCAGAACCTACTATAATTTTGCTGTTTGGAGCCGCTTGGAGTATCACTCCTGGTGCGAGAACTGCAGTTGGATGAATAATTACCTCGCCACTGATGTAAGAATCAAAGTTGTTGCCCAGGCGCAGTGGCGGCACAGACATGGAATTTTTAACCTCGGAAGCCGTGAAGTTGTGATGGGCATTGGGCATTGGGCATTGGGAACTGGGAATTGGACACTGAGAATTGAGAATTGAAGTACTAATTTTTCCTATGTCCCTTGCCCCATGCGCTATGCCCTTTAATTATGGGCGTTGGATGATTAATTCCAGTACCCGGCGCTTAGCTTTAGGATCTATACCAATCAAGCGCACGTATTCTCCTTGATATTCAGCGAGGTATCCCTCCAACGCTGCGATCGCCTCTTGCAAGTTGCTAGCTTGAATTTGTCCGCAGCTAGCCCAGGAACCTGTGCGGAATCTCCTTTGATCTACATGTTCGGCACTAATCTTAAAGCCACCTGCTAGTAGTTGCTGTAGCTGCTCTACTGCTTCGGAACTTAATTTGGTGCTAGTAGCTGTTACTGTTGTAGAAGCAAAAGAGGTAGACGTGCTAGTTGATTTGCTGTTACCAGATGCAGCAACCGGCCCGTTAGGGCGTTGAATAATACTTTCCAGTACACGACGTTTGGCTTTCGGGTCGATACCAATCAAGCGCACGTATTCCCCTTGATGATTATCCATGCAATCTTCTAGGGCAGCAATTACCTCACCGGTAGAAGTTGCTTCAATTGGCTTGCAGCTTTGCCACGAACCCGTGCGGAAACGGCGCTCATCTACGTGTTCTGTACCAATTCTGTAACCACCTGCCAACAGTTGGCGAATTTGCTCTACTGTTTCGCTGCTGAGTCTGCTATTGCTACCGTTGTCATTGCCCTTATAGCCGCCATTGCTGCTATAACCAGCAGCAGGAGCCTTAAAGGAAGCAGGTGCTTGGACGACGCCATCCGGACGTTGAACGATCGTCTCTAACACGCGCCTTTTGCCTTTGGGGTCAATGCCAAACAGGCGAACGTACTCGCCGCTGTGCTCTGCTAGACAACCTTCCAAAGCCGCGATCGCTTCACCTAAGCTTCTGGCTTCAATTGGCTTGCAACTAGTCCAAGAACCTGTCCGGAATCGCCGTTGATCCACGTGTTCTGTGCCGATTTTGTATCCTTGCTCTAACAGATAGCGTACCTGCTCTATTGTTTCTGCACCCAAACTGCTGCTAGACACCTCACTGCTCCTTTCAAATCCATTCACGCCTTTGCTTGTATAGGATTTAGTTAATTCATCACGAATAGTTCTAATACATTTGCTATCTGCAGCACATAAGTAACCTGCTCGCAGTGCTTGATTAATTCCAACCACATGATGAGCAAATTCCTTATCTTCAGCTTGCACATCTGGCAAACGGTCTGCTTGCTGCT
This sequence comes from Fischerella sp., assembly GCA_026419705.1. Classification (GTDB taxonomy): domain Bacteria; phylum Cyanobacteriota; class Cyanobacteriia; order Cyanobacteriales; family Nostocaceae; genus PCC9605. Next base: position 3,937 of record JANZYY010000254.1, on the reverse strand, counting down.
GAGTAGTAATTATTGCTCCTGAAGGCACATACTTACCTGGGGGAATTTCTACATCTTGGATTAAAGCGTGCATCATGACGATGCAACCTGCTCCCACCCTGGCATTAAAGACTGTAGAGCGAAAACCGATAAAACAACCATCTCCTACATAGCATGGCCCGTGAATTAAAGCCATGTGGGTAATGCAGCTATTTTTACCAATCCATACCGAATATTCTTGTCGATCGTCACCAATTACACGTCCTTTCTCTAAGCCGTGTACAACAACACCATCTTGAATATTAGTGTTTTCACCGATATAAAACGGCGTACCTTCATCTGCCCTAATCGAAGTACCGGGCGCAACTATTACGTTTGCTCCTATCCGTACATCCCCAATGATATTGGAAAATGAATGCAAGAATGCCGATGGATCTATGGTTGGTTCAGCTAAATTTCTTGACCATGGGGTTGGGGGAGCTGCTTCCGCGATGCTGCGGACTGCCATTGCGAGATTCCTCCTCAATTGTTGTTGGTTGTTGGTTGTTAGTTGTTGGTTGTTGGTTGTTGGCTTTTTCCCACCAACTACTAACCACTAACCACTAACAAATTCCTATCGATATTGATCTTTCTTGCTGTAAATGAGGCGATCTTCAACATGAACTGTATCAACAATCGCCACCACAGCAGCATCTACTGGACGCTGTTCATTACCAAGAATTTGGCGGGCAGCACTACCGCGACTGACAAGTACCCATTCGTCCACTCCTGCACCAACATTATCAGCAGCTACCTCGTATTCTGGTAAGATACGTCCTTCTTCATCTACTAATTGCAACAGCAGTAGCTTGACACCTCTCAGACTAGGGTCTTTTTGAGTGCTAACTACTGTGCCGCGCACTTTCGCAATTTGCATTACACTTTAGGGTCTTCTGCCAAAGGGACGAATTGCGTTCACGTTCTCGCGGAACTGCTCTACATCTTCGGTATAACGAATTGGCAGAACATATTCTAAGTTCTCGTGGGGACGAGCAATGATATGAGTAGACAGCACCTGTCCGCCATTGACTCGCTTGACGGATTCAATTCCTGCTGCTACAGAGGCTTGCACTTCCGAAACATCGCCACGAACGATGACGGTGACGCGACCGCTGCCTATTTTTTCATAACCTACCAGGGTGACGCGAGCAGCTTTTCCCATTGCATCCGCTGCTTCCACCACTGCTGGGAAACCAAGGGTTTCCACCATTCCTACTGCAATTGACATAATTTTTTTAATCCTTAAGAAGCTTCCAACAAACGAGCAAACACAAGCAAAGCTAGCAACAAGAAGGCAACCCCGTTGTTTTGTTTTGTTTGTGAACTGTGCCTAAGTACGGAACTGCTCCACAGCTTCCGTATAACGAATCGGTAAGACATATTCCAAGTTCTCGTGAGGACGAGCAATGATGTGGGTCGATACCACTTCACCGCCGTTTACTCTTCTGGCTGCTTCAACTCCAGCTGCTACCGAAGCTTGTACTTCCGAAACGTCTCCCCGCACAATCACTGTCACCCTGGCACTGCCGATTTTTTCATAACCGACTAAAGTGACACGAGCGGCTTTTACCATCGCATCCGCAGCTTCCACCACTGCCGGAAAACCTTTAGTTTCAATCATTCCAACTGCAATAGGCATCGCAGGACTCCTAGACAATTAATGCAATTTGTACTGTTTTGTTGAAAATTTTGGACGGGGATGCTCATCTTGAGCTATTTAACTGTTCTCAAATTAAGCATAAGAAAGCTTGGCTCCCCTGACAATATAAATTAGTATAATAGTTTATAATAAAATAGTTTAAAAAAACTTAATAATATTTTATAGGTAAACTCTGCTCAACCAATCTTTACCGATTCTTGGAGCATTCACTTCTGCTTTATAATTTTTTTATTACATTAGTTAAAAAAAATTCATAATGGCTAAATTTCAGCCTTCAGAGGAATGAAGAATAAGTTAAAGGGTACTATTTTCGTCTTTCCTCGCCCTTTTGCTATCTACATATAATAAAATGACTGGAAAATTATATAATTTTTTCTTATATCCTCCATAAAATGGAATTGTTAAGTTTAGAAATCAATAAGTATATGAAATCTTATAGAATATATTTGAAAGAAAAAAATACCGCTATTTTGACCATATTACTAGTTGGGAAATTCAGATTGTTTATAATAAAAATTTTGGGTAACTGTGTTGCTAACAAGCAAAATTGGCGTAAAAAGTATGAAAAATGATAGATAATAGTTTTATAAAAACCTCGAATTTCCACTACAGAAAAACAAAGGCTTATAAATAAAATATCAATCAAGCCAACGATATAGTCACATAATAGTCACAGAAAAGCATGCTCGGAGGCTGGCAAGAATAATTCGATGCTAAGTCGTCAAGGAAAAATTCAATGAATCATTTTCTATTCTCAACAACTTGGTGGATACCTTTTTATGGCTTAGTAGGGGCATTGTTAACCTTGCCCTGGGCAATGGGAATAGTTCGGCGTACTGGTCCAAGACCAGCAGCATATTTTAACTTATTGACGACATTTTTGGCTTTTATCCATAGTCTATTCGTCTTCACAGATATTTGGAACAGAGAACCAGAAAATTTTGCAATCACCTGGTTCAGTGCTGCGGATTTGAGTATATCTTTTGCTTTAGAAATATCGTCAGTGAGTATTGGAGCAACTATTTTAATTGCAGGGTTAAGTCTACTGGCGCAAATTTATGCTTTAGGTTACATGGAAAAAGACTGGGCATTAGCTCGGTTCTTTGCCTTGATGGGCTTTTTTGAAGCAGCGCTAAGTGGCTTAGCAGTGAGTGACTCCTTATTTCTCAGCTACGCCTTGCTGGAAATGCTGACCCTTTCGACCTACTTGCTGGTAGGATTTTGGTATGCTCAACCCCTAGTAGTAACAGCGGCGCGAGATGCTTTTTTAACTAAACGTGTGGGAGACTTGCTGTTGTTGATGGGAGTAGTGACACTATCTACCAAAGCAGGTAGTTTGAATTTTTCCGATTTATATGAGTGGGCACAAACAGCAGAGTTAAGCCCGCTAACATCGAGTTTATTGGGTTTAGGATTAATTGCCGGTCCTGCAGGTAAATGCGCTCAATTTCCCTTGCACTTATGGTTAGATGAGGCGATGGAAGGACCAAACCCAGCTTCAGTGATGCGAAATTCCATGGTGGTAGCTGGTGGCGCCTATGTACTGTTTAAATTGCAGCCGATCCTAGCACTGTCGCCCTTTGCGTTAAGAACCTTGATCATTATAGGCACAGTCACAGCAGTAGGTGCATCTTTGGTATCTATCGCTCAAACTGATATCAAGCGAGCGTTGTCCCATTCTACTAGTGCATACATGGGATTGGTGTTTTTGGCTGTAGGCTTGCAGCAAGGAGGTGTGGCTCTAATCTTATTGTTCACCCATGCGATCGCCAAAGCACTATTATTTATGAGTGCTGGTTCTGTAATTTATACTACTAATAGCCAAGATTTAACCGAAATGGGCGGTTTGTGGTCGCGGATGCCAGCAACTACCACAGCCTTTGTAGTCGGTTCAGCCGGAATGGTCACACTGCTGCCCTTGGGGAGCTTTTGGGCAATGCTATCTTGGGCTGACGGCTTGGCGCTAGTAACCCCTTGGGTCTTGTGGGTTCTGGTAGTAGTGAATGGTCTAACAGCATTGAATTTAACACGGGTATTCCGATTGGTATTTTGGGGAGAACCCCAACAAAAGACCCGCCGTGCTCCAGAAGTTCCCTGGCCAATGGCATTACCAATGGTAGCCCTGACAGTCGTGACTTTGTTAGTACCCATGATGTTACAGCAATGGTATCTCTTACCTAGCTGGGAAAGCGTCAATTGGTATGTAGTTGCAATGTTAGTGTCGTCTACGATGTTAGGAGCAGGTATAGGATCTACAAT
>JANZYY010000253.1 GCA_026419705.1 Fischerella sp. | reverse complement strand
AGATGTGTATAAGAGACAGCCAGAGAATGGTTCACAGCCTGCTCAATGCGGTGAATGTCTTCAGGATGGACGCGATTGCGCCATGCTTGCGAGTGAGATTTTGTTTCACCAGGTACTAAACCGAACAATCGAAAGTGGTTCTCGTTCCAGGTGATCTCATTTGTAGCAATTTCCCACTCCCAACTACCAATATGAGTTAAGTCGAGTAGAAGTCTCAGCTTCTCCTCACTCTTACGCAGCTCTGACTCTGCTTGTTTGTAATCGCTAATATTCTCCGCTATGGCGATCGCCAGCTTTGGCCGGTCTTTTTGATTAGGAATTCGCGAAACTGTTGTTCGCACCCAGATTGAGCTGCCATCTCGACACTGAGAACGTTTTTCAATTTGGAAAACATCTCGCTCACCTTGGAGCAATTCTGCAAACAGAGCCTGGTATTCACTGCGATTGTCTTCATCAGTTAAATCGACAAATCTCATGCTCTGCAACTCTGGCTCACTGTAGCCAAGCATTTTTTGATAAGCTGGGTTCACCCTTACAAATCGCCCATTCAAGTCGATGACGACAATGCCAACTGCTGAGTGTTCAAATATTGCCTGTAAAAAGCTTTCGCGTTCTAACAGGAGGGCGTTAGCCTGATTCAATTCAGAAGTTCGCTCTGCTATCTGCAGTTCCAGTGTAGCTGCGTATTTCTGCGCCTGTTCGACTTGTTGACGCTTGATTTGATCTCGGCACAGCAAAAAATTGACTAGGGTAATGAGCAAAAAGATTAATAGAAGGCAAACAGCGATTGCCTGAAATGTAAATTTTGCCACCTTATGGTGTCGTCGCAGTAGCTGATTCTCTATATTCGGTATCTCCTGTACCAATCTGCGAATTTCCTCTGTTAACTGCTGCTTCTGGTTGGTTCGCACAAGTGCTACAGCAGCTTCTAAACCTTGGTTTTGGCGCACCTCGATCAGCCTGTCCAGTGCGGCGATCTTGGTTGTTAGCAGCCGCTCTATAGCATCAACTCGCCTTTGCTGCTGGGTGTTATCTTTGGTTAACTGTTGCAAATCCTGAAATTCTGAACCAACGATTTTGATTGCCTGTTGATAAGATTGCAGATAACGTTCATCCCCGGTGAGTAAATAGTTTTGTTGTTCCGCCTCCGCATCTTTGATCAGTGAAAGCAAGAGTTCACTGCGCCCCTCCACTTCGTGCGCGTGATGTAACCACCGATCTTGCTGCTGATATTGCCTCAACTCAAGGTAGAAAACCAAACAAATCGCAATCAGGATGATTAACGCCGCTCCTAAAAATAAAAATTTGTGATTCTGCTTGGCAAATATCCATTTCATTGGATTGTGGACTTTGTACCAATGCAATTCCCTGAAGGATTGTCCGTAGTAATTAAGTGAGCGTCCCTCTAAAGACAAATTCTCCTAGCTGAACTGTATTGAATTTGAGCCGAGATATATCGAAACACGATGTATAATACCATCTTTATCAATGTTTGATACATATAATTCTCTATAGGCGGTTGGTATTACGCATTGACAATAAAAACAAAAAGTATATGAGGAGAAATCGAAAAAATTAGCGATCGCTAGTTACAATTATTCTTGCTCTCCATCTGGGGTTCTCCCCATCTCCCACAAGCGCCACCTCTGGTCTCTATATCTCCGCTGACAACGATTTCCCAAAGTAACTCTACCAATTCTTTGATCTGTAGTACTACACTCGGATCCACACCTGTCTGCTTCTGAAGTAACTGCTCAATTTGCCTCGCTACTTTTGAGCCTTTTGGTAAACCCAAAGACCCCAGTGAACCAATTAAGCGATGCAACTGTACTGTTGCTTTTTGATAGAGTGTATCCTCCAAAGTTCCGTTGGCAAAAACAGCGATCGCCTGCTCAAACAATTCAATTTGTTCGCTGAGGGTGTTTTTAAATTCTTCTCTCATCTTTGCAATCACAGCCAGAACCTCTGTTTCGGCTTTTATGTGGGATTGAGAAGGTGAGGTGATGGGGGATGGATGGAATTTTTGTACTTTTAATTCTGTTTCCTCTTTCAGACGATAGCCTAATCCATAAACTGTTTCAATCAAATCTTTGCTCATTCCGGCTGCTTTTAGCTTTTTTCGCAGACCTTTAATTTGAGTTGTAACAGCTTCTGGACCTGGAAATTCACCAACAGGCCAGACAAGGTCTAGTATGGCAGTGCGAGTTAAAATCCGCTGAGGATTTCTGAGTAGAAGTTCCAGTAAACCATACTCTTTCGGGGTGAGGTGCAGGCGTTTTCCATTGTAGGTAACTTCCTTATTTCTCACATCCAACTTTAAGTTTTCCCAAGTAAGTTGTTCAGGTAATATAGTCTTCCCACGTCGCAGTAGAGCACGGACTCTAGCAATTAACTCTAAAGAATCAAAGGGTTTGACAACATAATCATCTGCACCAGCATCTAAACCTATAACTCGATCTGTGCGATTGTCTAGAGCAGTTAGCATCATTATTGGTACTTCATAGCCTTCACTGCGCAGCTGCCGACAAATGCTAATGCCATCCTGCCCAGGCAGAAGCACATCCAGCAATATTAGGTTATAATTGCAAGTCTGTGCTAACTTTAGCCCAGTTTCACCATCATTTGTGGCATCTACTATGTAGTAATGGTCAACGAGTAATTTAGAAAGTGTTGAAGCAGTACATTCATTGTCTTCTATTAGTAAAATTTTCACGTAAATTACCCCTTTGATATAATTTGTAAAGATGGTAATTTTCTTATGGCTCAATATACAAAAAAGATTCTATAAAATTGATCTCATTCGCTTTCACAAAATTTCACTATCAGTTTGATGCCTTTGGCGAGCGGAGAGACAAAGCTCTTGACAAAAACCTTGTATCATGTCTGCTTGAATAGTTATATTTATCATCTATCTTTAATTATTATCTGCCCGTGTCGGTAGTTGGTAGTGGGAAAAAACATGAAGCTGGACTCACAATCGAAGATAAACTGATTGGGACTTACGCAGGAGTCACGAAAAACGAACCACATAGACGCGTTTTATTCGGCTGACCGCAGGGTAGAACACAAAGGACACGGAGAATAAAGAGTTTAAGAGGGTTTTTGCCTATGTCCTACTGATGAAACGGACACGACGGCATTAGGTATGAAATTTGACAATTAATAAACAACTGACAACCCACAAATGACCATTAACTACATTCGGGATGGTAACGAAATCTATCGCCAATCCTTTGCCACCATTCGTTCAGAGGCGAATCTATCGGCACTCGCGCCGGATGTGGCGAATATTGCTGTGCGTCTTATTCATGCTTGTGGCATGATTGATATTGTTGATGACTTAGTAGCTTCACCAACAGCAGTTGTATCAGGACGTACAGCTTTAGCGGCAGGAGCGGCAATTCTATGTGATGCTCAGATGGTAGCAGCAGGAATTATGCAGCGGCGATTGCCTGCGGAAAATGCTGCGATCTGCACCCTGAATCATCCAGATGTGCCAGAAATTGCTCAGCGCCTTGGTACCACCCGCTCTGCTGCTGCATTGGAATTGTGGCGACCGAATTTAGAAGGTGCTGTGGTAGCAATCGGCAATGCACCTACAGCTTTATTTCGACTCTTGGAAATGCTGGATGCTGGTGCACCAAAGCCAGCAGTTATTTTGGGCTTTCCAGTCGGATTTGTGGGAGCAGCTGAGTCAAAAGCGGCACTAGCAGCAGATAGTAGGGGTGTGCCATTTATCACATTACATGGCAGAAGGGGCGGGAGTGCGATCGCCGCTGCTGCTGTTAATGCCCTAGCGATGGAAGAATAATGACGAGTTCCCTCCGCGTCCGGGCGGATCAAAAAATTGTAAAGTTTACATTCTGTGTGTCGGCTAATTCTGATAATCTAGTTAATTTGATATACTTGCACTGCTTTCCAAGCTTCTTTATCCGGCGCGGGCGTTGATAAAGTCAGCACGATTTATTTAATTAAAGTTATGGCGCTCATAGTTCAGAAATTCGGTGGTACATCTGTCGGTTCAGTCGAACGCATTCAAGCTGTAGCACAGCGCATTTATAAAACTGTCAAAACAGGAAACTCTCTAGTAGTAGTGGTTTCCGCGATGGGCAAAACTACCGACGGACTCGTAAAACTAGCAACGGAAATCTCAAAAAACCCCTGTCGCCGAGAGATGGATATGTTGCTTTCCACTGGTGAACAAGTATCCATTGCCCTAGTGAGTATGGCATTGCAAGAACTAAGACAACCAGCAATTTCACTGACCGGTGCTCAAGTAGGGATCGTAACTGAAGCTGAACATACCCGCGCGAGAATTTTACATATTGAAACAGAGCGGATATTCAAGCATCTCAAAGAAGGTAAAGTTGTGATTGTCGCTGGTTTCCAAGGAATTAGCTGCACTGAGGATTTAGAAATTACTACCTTAGGGCGTGGTGGTTCAGATACTTCCGCCGTAGCGCTTGCAGCAGCATTACGAGCTGATTTTTGTGAAATTTATACTGATGTACCGGGGATTTTAACTACAGACCCGCGTCTGGTTCCCGAAGCACAGTTGATCGGTGAAATCACCTGTGATGAAATGCTAGAACTAGCCAGCTTGGGGGCAAAAGTGTTGCATCCCCGCGCCGTGGAAATTGCCCGTAACTACGGTGTACCGCTGGTAGTGCGCTCTAGCTGGACAGATGACGCTGGTACTAAGGTAATTTCACCGCAAACAAAAGAGCGATCGCTCGTAAATTTGGAAATTGCCCGTTCCGTAGATGATGTAGAATTTGATACAGAGCAATCCAAGGTAGCCTTGTTGCGCGTACCAGACAAACCAGGAATTGCCGCCAGACTATTTGGAGAAATTGCCCGTCAGAATGTGGACGTAGATTTGATTATTCAGTCAATTCACGAAGGTAATACAAATGACATTGCCTTTACCGTGATGACACCAATATTAAATAAAGCAGAGGCTGTAGCAGCTGCCATTGCTCCCGTTCTCCGCAATCAAAAGAATGCCGAAGCAGGAGAAGCAGAGGTAATGGTACAGCAAAATATCGCCAAAGTTAGTATCGCAGGTGCGGGCATGATTGGGCGTCCTGGTGTAGCAGCGAAAATGTTCGCCACCTTAGCAGAAGCAGGCGTGAACATCCAAATGATTTCCACCAGTGAAATTAAAGTTAGCTGCGTCATAGACGACCAAGAATGCGATCGCGCTGTCGCCGCCCTCCGTCAAGCATTTGAAATAGACACTCTCCAGACACGCCACCTCCGGTCTTCTGTGCATCTGTCTCCCTCCTCCCATCCTCCCGTACGCGGTGTCGCCCTCGATCTAAATCAAGCACGTCTTGCCATTCGCCAAGTAGACGATCGTCCGGGAACGGCGGCGAAACTGTTTGGACTGTTGGCGGATAAAAATATCAGTGTAGATATGATTATCCAGTCGCAGCGCTGTCATGTAATTGACGGCGTGCCGAAGCGGGATATTGCTTTTACCGTGGCGCAGATGGATGCAGAAACAGCACGGGAAATTTTGCAACAAGCAGCAGTAGAATACGACTGGGGTGAAGTGGTGTTAGATAAGGCGATCGCCAAGGTAAGTATAGTTGGTGCTGGCATGATCGGACAACCAGGCGTAGCAGCAAAAATGTTTGAAGCATTAGCGCAGCATCATATCAATATTCAAATGATTACCACCTCAGAAATCAAAATTAGCTGCGTAGTCGCAAAAGAAGAAGGTGTGAAAGCCCTGCAAGCCATTCACACTGCATTTGGACTGGCAGGTAATAATACATTTGTAATACCAGCTTGATATAGATTTTTCTTGGTGTCTCAGTGTCTTAGTGGTTCGATAAAATTTATTTTTTTCAACACCAAGACACCAAGACACGAAGAAAATTGGAGTTTGGAGACAAATAACTACGTTCGCTCATGATACTCGTTACCAGGTTTAAGCTGGTAGCGATAATAAGCAGCACTTGGCTCTTTTTGAAAATGGCGAGCCAAGATTTCAAATATACTTTTGAGTTGAAAGAAATTAAATAGCTTATAATTTTTTATAAAATAATAGAGTATTACTCGTAATAGTGTTAAAAATTGATGAGCGAAGCTGGAAAGATCGCTTCATTTAACCAGGGAAAGCAAAGTTTCTGCCGGCAATTATCTTCATATAACTTAACAAAAATAGATTGAAAAATACAAAAAATTCATGTAAAACCTGATCGTAAGAGTTAGGGAAAGTTTCTCTTTGATTGAGCCGTTTCCTGGGAAAAGATTAATTGCTATATTTTGGTGTGAGGCAATCGAAAACAGAACAAAATCCTAAATCGGGAGATTTCGGCCATCAGAGAGAAATTATTTGGCAAAAATTCATGAAAACAGCGAAGTTCTCAACTTTTAGTAGTTGAGAGATTTCGTGATTTGTACATTCGTTTTACAAACAAAATAGCCATGACCACAATTTTAAGAAGAAGCGAAAGCGGTAGCCTGTGGGAACGGTTTTGTGAATGGATTACCAGCACCAATAACAGACTTTATGTCGGCTGGTTCGGTGTTTTGATGATTCCAACGTTGCTGACTGCAACTATTTGTTTCATTATTGCTTTTATTGCAGCACCACCAGTTGATATCGATGGTATTCGCGAACCAGTATCTGGTTCTTTGTTATACGGTAACAACATTATTACCGGTGCAATTGTACCTACATCGAATGCGATTGGATTACACTTTTATCCGATTTGGGAAGCAGCTTCCCTCGATGAATGGCTCTACAATGGCGGTCCTTATGAGCTAATTGTTTTCCATTTCCTCATCGGTATTTTCTGCTGGATGGGACGGCAATGGGAACTGAGCTACCGCTTGGGTATGCGTCCTTGGATGTGCGTTGCTTACTCTGCTCCTGTAGCTGCTGCTACCTCCGTCTTTTTAATATATCCAATTGGGCAAGGCAGTTTCTCTGACGGAATGCCTTTGGGCATTAGCGGTACGTTCAACTTCATGTTAGTGTTCCAAGCAGAGCATAACATTCTCATGCACCCGTTCCATCAACTTGGCGTAGCTGGTGTGTTCGGTGGTGCGTTGTTCTGCGCAATGCATGGTTCTTTGGTGACTTCCTCCCTGGTACGGGAAACCACTGAGAACGAATCCCAGAACTACGGATACAAGTTCGGT
>JANZYY010000252.1 GCA_026419705.1 Fischerella sp. | reverse complement strand
CTGCTGCACGGTGAAGCCGTTGCCATTGGTATGGTAGCAGCAGGGCAGATAGCTGTAGAACTAGGGATGTGGACCCAAGAAGAGACACAACGGCAAAAAGCCCTGATTCAAAAAGCAGGTTTACCGACCCAGTTACCCAGTGGTTTAGACATAGAAGCGATCGTTGAAGCGTTGCAGATCGATAAGAAGGTGAAAGCTGGGAAAGTTAGGTTTGTGTTGCCAACCCAAATCGGTGTAGTGACAGTGACAGACCAAGTGCCAGCAGAGATCGTTCGGCAGGTGTTGCGAGGAATGTAATGAACTACGGCTTTTAATTTGTTGCTTGTTTGGGTGTCACTTATCCCACAATCAGCCGATGGCAGAATGGACGTACCACACCTTCACCATTAGCAATCGAGAAGCTCCAGAGTTTGTTGCAGCAAATGGATGAACGTGCAAAAGACCTGTCTGCAAAATACCTGTTATTGAGACGTGCCACCTCTCGTCTGTACTTATATAAGTATCACCAAAAATTTCGTTATGACAAATAGTACTTATGTATTATATAGATTTGCGCGATCGCGCAGATCCCTGTTTTGAGATGCAGTAATACTACCGAGGAAAACAGATGCGATGAATACTTTATTTGAAATTTGTAGCCCTCGTCCTGAGATATTAAAAGGGGATATCCGAGAATCTGATTTCCCAGCAGATCTAGTAGAGACGCTTCAAACAGCACGTCTGTACTTTTTGTTTTTCGAAAGAGGTGGAGAAATCGCCGCCAGTAATGGCAATTGGCAAGTTATTTCTAGAGATGAAACTAAGCGAATATTTCGTGAATAAAAAGCGGAAATTCTTTTACGTACAGACGCAGCCGCCAAAGGTTTAAACTTTCAATTTTGCCGGACATTAATTAACTATGATATGTCTTGGAATCCCATGCGAGTGAGCAGCGCATTGACAGAATCGATCGTTGAGATCAAGTCTACGAAGACATCAAAATCATTAATTTACATTATGAAAATATGGTATAAACAGATGTCTATTTAGCATTAAGATAACGTATTGGTTTATTTTCTGAATATGTGGGCAGATTACAACCTATTTTAGCCACTTTATCCAGAAGTATTGCTCATCCTGCCTTATCCAGCAGTCGTGTTGAACAAGAACACCAACGGGCAACTTGAGTTAGTGAATTGCATAGTAATATACTTCAAGCTCAACAAGAGAGTTTTTGATTTAGATATAATTACTGCAGCTGATTTAGAAGAACCTTCCAGATTAGAACCACTATCTGATTTCAAAACCTTAGACAAATTACTACAAACCCCCTCTCTACTACCTCCAGGAATTGAAGTTCAACTCATGCAGGATGGCAAATATAAATTTTCCATACCAGGAATGAAGGAAACTTTGCGAGTTACTACTAAATGTGATTACTTCGACCAATATCCTGGTAGTCCTTTGTTTCCCATTTTTGATGGGGTAAGATTAACACAAACGTTATTTTGATGTACTTGTTTGAGTTAATTCCAATTCTCGTCGCCTAGGTACTTCATAAGTCATAAAATCATAAGCCATATCTGTATTAGGGAAAATAGCACGGGCTTCCTTAAGCAAATCTTTTAACTCGATGGAGTTTCCAGGGGCGTAGCGGGGACTAAAATGAGTCATAATCAGGCGATGTGCCCCAGCAGCTAAAGCTGTTTGTGCTGCCATTGTGGAGGTGGAGTGCAACCGCTGAAACGCCATATCCGCATCTTGGTGAGCGAATGTTGCTTCGTGAATGAGTACATCCACATCTCGTGCTAATTCCACTGCACTGTCACAATAAATTGTGTCTGTACAATAAGCTATCTTGCGTCCCACTTCTGTCGGTCCGCAAAAATCTGTACCATCAAACACTCTTCCATCAGGTAAAGTCACGGTTTCACCGCGTTTGAGTTGACCGTAAATTCGACCGGGCGGAATCTGCATAGCTTTGGCTTTTTCAACATCAAAACGTCCGGCTCGGTCTTTTTCGGCTACACGGTAACCGAAGGTAGTGACGCGGTGATGCAAGAAATCGCAAGTGACGCTAAATTCATCGTCTTCGTAAATTACACCTGGACGATTAGTATGAACTTTAACAGAAAAAGAAAAGTGCGTATGCGAGTACCTCAAAGCTGATTGCAGGTATTCGTTTAATCCAGGTGGTCCGTAGATGTCGATGCGTTCGACATTACCTGCCAAACCACAACTAGCAAGAAGACCCGTTAATCCAAAGATATGGTCGCCGTGCATGTGAGTAATAAAAATTCGGGAGAGTTGACTGCTTTTGAGGTCGCTGCGTAAAAGTTGGTGTTGGGTTCCTTCGCCACAGTCAAATAACCACAACTCTGCTCGTTGCGGTAATCTCAGAGCGACACTGGATACATTGCGCGATCGCGTCGGTACACCGGAACTCGTCCCTAAGAATGTGATCTGCACAGCTTTATATCTGCCTTCCTCTACTGAATTTGATGCTCTAATCTATATGGTGGCATGGAACTCAGAAAAATATCTTCTTTCACTCTACTGCCAGTGAAGCCGCCCACCCACTCTTCCTTGAAGCCAGACTAGGCCGGACATGCTTTTGAATTTTGACTTCTACACAGTTTCTTTTAATTACAGTACTTAAGTAAGTGGGCATCAATAGTTAAACATAAATATTTTTCGTTTGGATAAGCTGCTGTGAGAGCATGTGAAGTTGGTTTCTGTAGACTTACTTAAGCTAAAACAAAGTCTAAATTATTTCGTCAAAAAAAAATTGACATAATTATTTAAACATATAAGTATTTTAACAAATACCGAAACTTTGCAATTGCATATGATTTATTTACAGAAGATTCATAAATAACAAGTTTTTGTTTGTGAGCAAAACGTTAAATTTAAAAGGTAATTTAACCAGAACTTAAAGTAAATTATCAGTAGATAAAGCATAGGTATTTTTTCAAGGTTTACATTAATTTCCCTTATGCTAAGCAGACATCAGACATCGAGTGTCGGTCGCTTATTGCCATTTTTATTTGTATGCGGTTTTACCTGTAGCTTATTTCTAGGACATTTGTCATCATCACCTTGGCAAGGGATATTTGGGGAAACCGTAAGCGCACAAACAATAGTAAAAGATAGCCACAATCCTAGTTCTCCACTTTCTTCTGATGAAAAGGATCAACTAGGAGAACAAAGTCTAAAAAAAGACAAAACAGGAAATTTAACAATTGCGATCGCTCCTTGGGGATTTAAACAAAACGACAATAAAGTCAGCAAAATCAGTATCATTGAGAACTTGGCAAAAGCATATCAAGAGGTAGGTCAGACTGAATTAGCGATCGCCTATTGGGAAGAAGCGATCGCCCATTATCGTCAAGCCCATCAGTGGCTAAATGTGGGTCAAATGCTTACCCAACAAGCACAAGCATATAATAGTTTGGGCAAACCCAATCAGGCAATGCTACTTTCACAGAGTGCTTTACAGATTGCCCGTACTTACAAAGATCATAGTTTAGAAGCCGCTGCTTTGGTGAGTAGAGGAGAAGCTTATCAACTGGAAGGCAAATACAAGCAAGCTATTACTGACTTACAATCTAGCATCAAAATTGCTATAGAGAACCGTAATTTTGCATATCAGACTTCTGCTTTAAATAAACTTGGAAATACTTACATCAGTCTGGCTCGACTTGATTATCATCGTGCTAAATCGGCTCTAGATGCAGGCGACCATGATGAAGCTGATATTTTGAAAAAACAAGCGTTAAAAAACGATTTCCTAGCTTTACAATATTTCCAAAAAAGTTTGGAAATAGCACGTCAACACCAAGATAAACTAAGCGAAATTCGTCTACTCATCTATTCTATTCCGCCCGCACATCGCATTAATAAATCACACTTAGCTACAACCAAATTACAACTAGCTTTATTACTGCTAGAACGTTTACCAGATTCACACTCAAAAGTCTATGCCGCTATTCAATTAGCTCAACTTTTACAATCTCTACCTTCTCAAGCAACTTTCTCCTTAGCCGAATGTCCAGTACCTCACAGAGAGTCACAAGCTCTAAATTTACTCAATCAAGCAGTCTCCATCGCTGAAAACTTGCAAGAGGATCGCGCTTTATCTTTTGCTCTTGGTTATCTTGGTCATATTTATGAATGTCGTCAAGATTATAAACAAGCACTAAAATTAACTCACCAAGCGCGACAGGCTGCAGAAAAACTATTGAATGGTCAAGATAGCTTGTATTTGTGGAACTGGCAAGTTGGAAGAATTTTGAGAGCGCAAAATCGCATCGACGAGGCGATCGCAGCCTATGAGCGAGCAGTTGCTAACCTGGAAAATATTGATTCTCAGATTGTAGTTGCTAATCCAGACTTGCAACTTGACCCTCGCGATGCTTTAGAACGTATTTATCGTGAGTTAATAGCCCTAAAGTTAAGTGCGGACAATCCTGAAACTGCATCCAGTCATCTTAATTCTGCGATCGCTAGCCTTGATGCTCTGAAACTCGCAAAACTGCAAAATTACTTCCGCAACGATGCTGTTGTGAAAAAATTCAATCAAGCCAAAGTCAATTTATTAAGCCCTAACAAACTTACAGCAGTGTTTTGGTCAATTATCTTTGAAGACCGTACCGCAATTATTGTTAGTCTTCCCAATAGTGAAGTCAAATTGAAATGGATAAACCTCAATCATCAAAGCTTAAAAGATGAAATTAACAAATTTCGTATCGGACTGGAGAGACGTAGTGACATCATTTACAATCGCCGACAAGCACAAAAGCTATATGACTGGATTATTCGTCCTTTCACGGATGATTTAGATTCATTACAGGTCAAAACCCTAGTTTTCATACCAGATGGTATTCTCTGTAGTGTACCAATGGCAGCACTGCATGATGGAAAACACTTTTTAATCCAGAAATATGCGATCGCATCTACTCCGAGTATGAGTTTGACAGATCCATTCAAAGTCAAGCCTGAGAAGTTACGAGCACTAGCAGTAGGTTTAACTGAAGATGCGATAGTGGATGGTCGGGAATATCAGGCTTTGAGCAACGTCAAACAGGAAATTAGTCAAGTTTTGGCGCTGATTCCGGGTAGCAAACAATTGTTAGATAAAGATTTTACCCGCGATCGCCTGCAAGCAGAACTCCGCCGGACTGTTTATCCGATTATTCACATCGCCACTCACGGTGAATTTGGCATTGTTCCCGAAGATACCTTTCTTGTTACTGGCAATAATCGCAAACTCACGATTAACGACTTGTATAGTATTGTTGACAATTTAGTTAGCGATTTGAATTCTGTAGATTTACTCTCACTGACTGCTTGTGAAACTGCTCGTGGAGACGATCGTGCTACTCTTGGTTTAGCCAGTGTAGCGGTAGTGGCTGGCGCGAAAAGTACTCTTGCTTCTCTATGGTCGGTTAACGATGCAGCAACTGTCATTCTAGTTACGAAATTTTATGAATATTGGCACAATCAGGGAACCAGCAAAGCTGAGGCTTTACAAAGAGCGCAGCAGGAATTAATTGCTTTAGGAAAAAAATATGCTCATCCTTACTACTGGGCCTCGTTCATTCTTTTGGGTAATTGGCTTTAGTGGACAGTGGATAGTGGTTAGTAGGACAACTAACAACTAACAGCTAACAACTAACTAATGTAAAGACGTGCCATAGCACGTCTGGTACAACTACTAACTACTAACTACCAACCACCAACATATTAATTTTCACCCAAAGCAATTTGAGATAAATCTTCACTCTTAGGTGATTTTTCTAATTTAGCCAGATCCTGTATCAAATTAGCCGCAACAATTCCCAATGCTCCTGTGTTACTGGTATTCAATGCTTCGCTCAAAGCATCGTACCACATGCCAGCTTCAGCGTAGAGAGTGGCTCTTTGAGTGCGATCTTGCTCGTGATTAAGTGCATCTTTTAAACTCGCTGGTATTGCCACAACTTCAATTTCTGCGCTTGCCAATAAATTACGCGATGGGCGGTTACGGTTACACAAAATTTCTACTTGCCATAAATATTTTTGACCAACGCTTAAACCAGGTTGCTCTTTTGGTAAAGATAATTTCATAATCCCTGGTGAACTCTGCACTTCTGACCTATAAACTAGCTTGTGGGGTTGTTCGTTGTTGTCAAACTCATAAACAGAGAATTCGATCGGCATCCTTTGGTGGTGAGTTACAAACCAAGCAAAGGTGGGATGAGCGGAAGTGGTTTGCCCAACGTGCGTAATAGGAGCAAGTAAAGTTAACGAACCAGTACCAGTGGTTTTGCATCTCCCCCTAACTCCTGATGAGTCTGTATAACCACTTGGTGGTTTTTGATCCCTAGGTGGCTTATATGCAGCTAATGTCGCCTGAGTTAATGAGAGTGTAATGGTCAAAGCACAAATTGTTAGAATCTTAGAATTAAAAATTTTGTGCAAGAGCCACTTTTGACGAGTCATCATCTTTCCCCTCTGGCATTGCACTAACAAAATCATAGTAAAGGTTTATAAAACCCCCTATTTTCACTCTAATTGGACAAAAACCAGAGTCATCTCTCGCAAGTATTATGTTATCTATGATTTTGAGGACCTGAGGCAATAATTGTCTCTAAATCTCCGTATTTTTGGAGTGATTGACAAAATTCTTGCATGCACAAGCGCAGATTTTAACCTGGCATGAGTGACAACAGAGGGCTGATTGGATTCAGTAACTGGGCATTGAGAAACATAGATTAAGAGGTTTGTTAGTGATTGGTTGTTTCATAGATGCCCTCAGGGCAGTTTCTCTGAGAGGATAGTGGAGATACAGCTCTTCTTTTTAAACCGGGCAGGAGACCCAAAGCTAAAGTTTTTTTTTCAGAGGACAGGAGGCAGAATCCCTCTGCCAATCGAGCCTCCTGCAAAAACTGCCTTTCCTTGTAAGGATCTTCCAAACATCCTCTTAGAGTACCCTGAGGGCTGCTCTCCCTTAGGGGGCTAAGCCCTGGAACGACATTACCAATCACGAACAGTCTCCACAACTCATATCTTGCACACCCATACAACAGACCCCAGGCAGAGCTTCCAAACCCTCGCAAACCCTCGTGACCAGGTTCAATTTGGTAACAAGAATTTAGAACCTCTGGCTTTTGTTGAGAACGGTGCAAGATATCAGAATGTTTATTTATGCCAACTAACTTATCCACTTTTATTGTA
>JANZYY010000024.1:4213-19556 GCA_026419705.1 Fischerella sp. | reverse complement strand
ATATTGATCAGCGTATTTTTATACTTGACCGCTGTATTTTTAGAAAGAATAGTAATTCCCCGTTCTCTTTCCAGGGCGTTAGAGTCCAGGACGCAATCCGGAACGTCTTCACCTTCACGGAAAATACCGGATTGTTTCAGGAGAGCATCAACGAGGGTTGTTTTGCCGTGGTCTACGTGGGCGATAATAGCGACGTTACGGATTGGGAGCGTCATAATAAGGGCGTTCCAGTATTCTCAAGGGGATTACAGGTTTGTATATAGTGGTGAATTGTCTTAACAGAATTTGGGAAATACTGCCAATTCTGTAAATAAGCCTTAACAATTCTCTCATTCTATCGTAATCTAAATTATTTCAAGGCAATGAAAAACCTTTCAGGCAAGGATCGACAGTCATTGGTATTTGCGCTTTGCTTGCAGATATTCGCCCCTAAGGAAATCTAGCACTTTTGGGCAGAGGGCAAATTTAATTGCATTCACCAATTCTCCCCAACTCCGGAGTTGGTTTACACAACCAGCCTGCCAAAATTTATGCTTGTAAAATTCGCCCCAAAATTCCGGTGCTTGCTTGGTTTCGTTCTTTTTCCAGCGCTTGCGCCAACGAGCGAAATCCTGTTTTTGAGGTGGTTGGACTTCAATAATTGGGGGCAAATCGGCGTAGCTAACAAATCTTGTTAATCGTTTTGCCACCACCAAAATTACATTAGGCCATAACCGGATCTCTTTAATCTGTTCGATTGGGATTTCGAGAAGCAAAGCGATCGCTTCTGGAGTGACAAATCTCGCTAAAGGATGAGCTGGCTGTGATTGCGGTTGTGGTGTTATAATCATGATATCATTTTGTAATGTGACTTCGTATATGGCTTTTACTAGAAGCCTTTACGAGTTTGGCGATCGCTTGAGTTTGACATACCGAAGCGATCGCTTTATTATTTAAATAACACTACAGCGAAGATTCGCTATTTGTCAAGTATGGGTCTGGTAAGGTTACGCATTCAAGAATTTGCTGATAAGGAAGGCTGGACGATTAAGGAAGTATCCGATCGCTCAGGTGTACCATATGGTACAGTAAAAACTTACATGCGCTTGCCGCAAAGGTCAACAGTTGACCTAACTGCCCTCAAAAAGTTAGCTCGGACGTTTGACGTTTTATTGGAAGATTTGTTTGAAGTAGTGGAAGAGTAGGCGTTAGCAAGTCTTCAACTCTCCTTCCCCTACTCAAGCTAGACTCCCACGGGCAATTACCCACAACCACCAGATGAAAAATCAAACCTAGGCCACTCATCGGCGAAAATGAACTTGTCTTAGTGTCTTGATGTCTTAGGGGTGAAACAGATAATATTTAACCACTAAGTTAAATAGTAGGATGGGAACCAGACATACCAGATCTTCTTACCACATGGCACCAGCCGAGGCGCTCATGGCAAGAAGATATCAATTTTTCTTTGAACTAGCAGGTTGAAATGGCGTGTACTTTCCCCCCAAGGCTTCAACAATAGTCTGTGTATTCGCCTGCATCATTTTGCTATAAGAATCGCCATCACTTCCAGGCGCACCAATGGAATCAGAATAAAGTTGACGTGGTGCTAATTTCACCCCTGCTTCTTGCGCTACCGTTTTAATCAAAATTGGGTTAATTGTAGTCTCAGCAAAAATCGCCGGAATGCCAATCTTTTTAATTGACTCTACCAGTTGCTTGACTGTTTGGGCGCTCGGTTGTTCTTCTGTACTAATCCCAATCAATGTACCTGCAATTGGTATGTTGTAAGCTTGTCCGTAATATTGAAACGCATCGTGGGTAGTTACAAGTTTGCGCCGAGCTAGGGGAATAGTTTGAATTTGTTGGGCGATCCAGCTATCTAACTGTTGTAATTCCGTAGTCAGTTGCTGCGCATTTTGGGTAAATTCTGCTTTGTCTTCTGGCGATAACTCAATCAAAACATCGCGAATCGCGTTCACCATCGCGATCGCATTTTTCACATCACCCCAAACGTGTGGATCTGGGACTACCTCGCCTTTGCTTTTTTCTAACTGTAACGGCTTGGCTACCTCTCCTACCGCTAACTTCCGCGCCTTTGTCCCTGCTGCATTCATTAACTTAATCAATCCAGGCTCTAAGTTGTAGCCGTTATACAAAATCAAGTCCGCTTCTTCTAAAAACTTACTATCTTGTGGTCTTGGTTCGTAAACATGCGGATCTGTACCCGGTTGAAGAATTCCCGTCAGCTGAATTTGGTCTTTGCCGACTTCCTCAGCCAGATCGGCAATAATAGTGCTAGTTGCTACAACTTGCGGCTTACCACCTGCTGTTGGGTTAGAAGGATTCGATGGCGTACAGCCAAATAGCGCCAGCGATAAAAGTATTCCCAGACATAGGTGATGCTTGATATACCGCCACCAGTATGAAGAGGTGGAGATGGGAAGATTGGAGGAATCTTTTGACTGTTGATTCTTGACTTGTTTGTGCCTTCTGCCTGTAGCATTAGTTTCACTGAAATTGAACATTATTCCCAACTAGAGATATTTTCATTTTCTTTTCATTTTTATAGTAAGCTGAAGTAAGAACTATAAAAGCACAATTATGGAAACCGTATTTTTACAGTCCAATCTATCCCAGAAACAGACCCTAGAAATGCCCAGTCCAGCAATAACACCTATTGACGCCAATGCTAATGATGCCATTACCATTGCCCATTTAAGCGTGCATTATCGGTCAGTAGAAGCCCTCACGGACGTAAACTGTACCGTGAAAGCAGGACAACTAACTGGTATATTTGGTCCCAATGGTGCTGGTAAAAGCACGTTGATGAAAGCGATGTTGGGATTGGTTCCCAGTCGCGGGACTGTACTGTATAAAGGAAAACCTTTGACGCGTCAACTGGAGAAAGTTGCATATGTACCGCAGCGCAATCAAATAGACTGGACTTATCCCGCTACGGTTTGGGATGTGGTCATGATGGGAAGGGTGAAGAAAACAGGTTGGTTGCGTGGTTTTAGTACGGTGAGCAGACAGGTAGCAAAAGCTGCTTTGGAAAGAGTAGGCATAATTGAATACCGCAACCGTCCCATCGGACAGCTTTCAGGAGGACAGCAACAACGGGTATTTTTAGCGCGTGCGTTAGCACAGGAAGCGGAAATTTTTTGCTTTGATGAGCCATTTGTGGGTATCGATCAGAAAACTCAGTCAGTCATTTTTGAAATATTTCACGAACTCGCAGCTGCTGGAAAAATAGTTCTTGTCGTCAACCACGATTTAGGGGAATCGATCGCTCATTTTGATGAGTTAATTTTACTAAATCGCGAAGTAATTGCTACAGGTTCTCGACAGCAGGTATTAACTGAAGAAAATTTGTCCCGCGCCTACGGTGGTAATGTAATCTTTTGGAAAGAGGCAGCGTAATTAGTCATTGGTCATTGGTTAGCTGTTGGTGGTTGGTGATTGATTGGAATAATCAACAAACAACAAACAATAAACTATGTTAGAAGCTTTTATTGAGCCTTTACAGTACGGCTTTATGCAGCGATCGCTGATTATCGCCATTTTAGTGGGCATGTTGTGTGCTGTTGTAGGTAGCTACTTGATGGTGCAGCGGTTGGCTTTGCTGGGCGATGCGATCAGTCACTCAGTTTTACCGGGACTGGCGATCGCTTTTTTATTGGGAGGTAACATTTTTATCGGGGCGTTTGTTGCAGGTGTTCTCAGTACAATGTGCATCGCTTGGATCGGGACGCGATCGCCGATCAAAGAAGATGCAGCAATGGGAATAGTTTTTTCAGCATTCTTTGCCCTTGGTGTGACTTTGATTACTGTTATTCAAAAAGAAAATAAAATTGACCTCAACCACTTTCTCTTTGGCAATATTCTTGGTGTAACTGCACAAGATGTGCGAGACACAGCCATTATTACTGTCATTGTGTTCATAGTAGTCTTTTTGTTATACAAAGAACTGCTATTTTATACTTTTGATCCTTTAGGTGCTCAAGCCGCAGGTTTACCAGTAAATCGGCTGAACTTTGGACTGATGCTGCTAATTGCTTTAACAATTGTCGCCAGCATGAAAGCCGTTGGTGTCATTCTCGTACTATCACTGTTAATTACCCCAGGAGCAACCGCTTATTTATTAGTTAAGCGCCTGCACCAAGTCATGATTTTAGGAGCATTAATTGGAGTAATTTCTAGTATCAGTGGTATGTACCTTAGTTATTTTTATAATTTGCCTTCTGGCCCGGCGATTGTTTTAGTAGTATCGGGACTATTTCTATTAGCATTGCTTTTTAGTCCCAATTACGGGATTTTAAATCGTGGTGAAAATTATTCACAGCAAAAACAGTAAGCACAATTAATCATCAAACTTTAAAATACAAATATAGAACTTCTATAGCCCTAAATCATTTGTGAAAATATGTTTAAATCAGCCGCAGTCAGCACGATGTATCTTGCTGATTAGTTCCTTACAAGATGGAAGAAGTTAACTTTTATTTTTTTACCTTTAATTCCTTTTTTGATTCTCCATTCAGCTAGAGAATCAAATTGGCGTTGCAGAATAGAAATATGTTCAAGCGATGCTTCAAAACAGCTGCTACGCCAATGCGAAAGCAGTGTCTAAGATGTGCATCAAGTCACTTTCTTAACATCCTTCCATCTCTTCCTCTCGAACTGTCAGTTCAAGAGCCAATCTTGCTAAAATCACTAAAACAACCGTCCACTACATTTAGTGCACTGAGTGGGTCTGTTGTTGACCAAGTTTACTAGCTGAGGTAAAAATTGATGAATCCTCAACCTGAAGAAGACTTACAGCAACGCCTCCGAAAACTAGAGGCAGAAATTAATTCCTCTTCTGGGAAAACACCCCATTCACAGCGAATAGAGGAACCTTCCCAGTCTGGTTTTCCAAGTACAAATCCGCAACTACAGCAATTTTTAAGTTGGTTCAACACTTTATCTGCAACGGGAAAGCTAGTGTTTGTAACTGTTGGGGTTTTATTGAGCTTTGCTGTGTTGCAAGCAGTGTTCAGACTAGTAGCTTCTGCAATTAGTTTGGCATTCTTGGCAGGACTGGTGTACTTTGGATACAAATTCATTGTATCTAGCAGTTCGCAACGCAAGTAGCGGTATATCTTAACACGTTGACAGAGGCGGATATATTAAAGTTCAAGGGAAATATGCAATGGCAACCCCAATTGTGAGGAGAAGTAGCGGTCAACCTAGTTCCAGTCAGTCAAATCAACCGGGAAAACTCAATTCACTGCCTCTAGTAACTAGGCGCATTGCTGCTTGGGCAACAGAAATGACACTGGTAGTTGTCAGTGGGTTGATTCCTTACAGTCTTGGCGCGTATCTGAATACCAGAAGCGATTTGAATCGAGTACCGTTAAACCCCATATTAATAGTAACAGAAAGAGAAATTGCCCGCCCCTTAGCTCTACCTGTTAGCTATGGCACTCGAAACGTGGCATGGCCGACAAATTTTTTATGGACGGTAGCCATATTAGCGCCTCTGACACTCTCCGGTTGGCAGTTGCTTCTACTTGCCAAGACAGGTAGTACCTTTAGCAAACGCTGGTTTGGGGTTCGGGTTGTCAACTCCCAGGGAAAGCCACCTGGTTTGGGAGCAGTTTTGGCGCGAGAAATAATTGGCCGTTGGACCTTGCCTTTATCTGCAGCTTACACACTCTGGCGCTACAGTCCAGCCTTTCCTAACTTGGGTGTTTTGACAGTCTTGGCTGGTTTAATGATACTGGCAGAAGGCAGGGGCTTTTCATCGCCAAAAGGGCGACGGGCCCTGCACGATCGTTTGGCAGGTACTTACACCATAGATGCGACGAAACCATTTAAACCTTCGCAACTACAAGACAAAAAGCTGGAACAGTCGCAGTGGAACGAACAAGGAGATGAAAATACAGCGATCGCACCACCACAAACCATTCAACCACCTTCAAATCCGTGGAAGCGATTGTTGCTCAATCCAAGTATGGCACTGCTTGGGTTAGCGCTTTTGAGTATGGCTGGTGTATTAATAACTTTAGTCGGTACTCAAGTCTACATTCAAACTCAGCAAAATCGGCGGGCATTAGAGCAGCGTAACAGTCAGCAATTCCTTGCACTAGTCAAACAATTGAGTCCCAACTCTGGCGCCAGCAATGAAGAACGCCGCAGTGCTATTTTAGCTATGGGTACTCTCAACGATCCACAAGCAACCCAATATCTTGTGGATCTGCTGGCTAAAGAAACCGATCCCAGCCTAGTAGGTACAATTGAGCAGGCTTTGGCAAATATTGGTCTCCCAGCCCTACCCGATTTAAAGCGCATGAATCAGTCTCTGGCTGGTGATTTGGAGTCTATAGGCACCAACCCATCTCCAGAACGGGAATTGCGACAAAAGCGGTTGCAAAACAACCAACGGGTAATCAATAAGATTGTTGAGGTCAATAGTGGTAAAGTCAGCGACCTCGATCTCAGCCGCCTGCAATTGTTCCAAAGCGGCTCCAAAGAACGTCCTCTATTTAACTTAGTATTAGACAAAGTTGATTTATCGGGAGTCAATTTCAAAGGTGCGAATCTATCCCTTGCTAGTTTTAAGGGTAGTAACTTCCGAGGAGTCGGTGAAGATGGACGCTGGGATACCTTCGACGATCGCATTGCAGATTTGAGTGGCGCTCAGATCAAACAAGCCAACCTCAACGAGGCTAACCTCAGTCGTGTGCTAATGGTTCGCACAGATTTGAGCCGCGCTACCCTCAAAGGAGCCAACTTAACCAATGCACGTCTGGTTAATGCTAATCTCAGCAGCGCTCAGTTAATGGGAGCCGATGTGCGCGGTGCTGTCTTAGAAAATGCTAGCTTGACTGGAGCAGATTTAAGCGAAGCAATATTTAACGACGCTAACTTGTATGCTGCTCGCTTAGGACGAGCGATCGCGATCGCCGCCCAATTGTCCTTTGCCAACTTAAGCAAAACTGATTGGCAAGGAGCAGACCTATCAGGAGCAAATTTAGCCCGTGCAGATTTAAGCAACGCCAACCTGAGTGCAACTCGCATGACAAATGCTAATTTGAACTCTGCTAATTTGGAGAGTGCAAACTTCCGCAATGCTGACCTCAGCCTTGCTGATTTACGGGGAGCAAACTTGACAGGTGCTGATTTTCAAGGAACTATTTTCTTCCCTGCCAAACAAGATCCTGCCGATCAATTTGTCCAAACTCCAACACTAGGTTCACAATCTGCTGTGGTCAAAGGAGTAGATTTTAGTCAAACGAAAAATTTAGATGCCAAGCAATTGGCTTACATTTGTACTCAAGGTGGTATCCATCCCCGTTGTCCCTGAGATTGAGTGGGGAGAGTGGGAGAGTGGAAGAATAACTACCATCAACTACTAACCACTAACTACTAACCACTAACCACCAACCAACAACCAACAAAACTATGGTGTGAGGAGAGTCAGAAAATGAAGCGTCTAAAGTATTTAGTCTCAGTATTGTTGGCTAGTTCACTTTTAAGTTTGACCCAGTTTACCCAACCAGTAAACGCCCAAGCAGCATATGGTAGCTATGTTGGTATTGGTCCGGCGATCGGCTTTGCTGATGGCGGTCAACTTGGAGGCGTTGTTGCTTTTCGTTACAAACTTTTAGAATCCCCAATTTCTTTTCGTGGTCAAGCCTTCTTTGGTAAGAATGTAGCACTTGTGCCCACGGTTTCCTACGACTTCCCCGTCGACTGGCAAACCGATACCTACTTAGGAGCTGGTTTTATTTTTGCTGGCGGCGATACACCTTCTCCTGTTGGCAACAAAGTCGGCTTTGCGTTACAACCGGGCATTGATTATGCTGTACCTCACAGCAATGCTGTTGTTTTTGGCAATGCGATTATTGGCTTTGACGCCTTGCGTGATGGTGGCACAACTTTTTCTTTGCAAGGTGGTGTTGGTTTGAGATTTTAAGTATAGTAGAGACGCGAAATTTCGCGTCTCCACAACGATGAAATTTCGCGTCTCCACAACGATGAAATTTCGCGTCTCCACAACGATGAAATTTCGCGTCTCCACAAGGATGAAATTTCGCGTCTCCACAAGGATTGTGGGTAACGCATAATTTTATTAATTTCTGTAAAGGCGATCGCAGCTTAGGTAGAACTGCACATACCCTGTAATAAAAACCAGTCTACAGCATTCTGGAGAGCCGCGGTTAAGGAAGACTGGGGCAGACCTAATTCTCGTACAGCCTTTGAGGCATCATAGTACATAGTTTGCATTGCCATACGCACACCATCTAAGGGAACGGATGGCGGTTTACCAAACCGAGCAAGGATTTTTTCATCAAACCAGGCAACGCTAAGGGGCAACCAAGCAGGTATGCTATTTTGGGGAGGATCTAAACCTGCGATCGAGGCAAGTTCATCAAGTAGTTGTTTCAAGGTGAGGTTTTGGTTTCCCAGGATGTATCTTTCTCCAGATTTACCTTTCTGCAAAGCTAGTAAATGCCCCCAGGCTACATCACGCACATCAATAAAATTCAGTCCGGTGTCCACATAAAAAGGCATTTGCCGTCGCAAAAACCGCAGAATAATATCTCCTGTTGGCGTCGGTTTAATATCCCAAGCTCCGATGGGACTGGTAGGGTTAACCACAACGACATCCTGACCGTTACGAGCTGCTTGCATAGCTTCTTGCTCGGCGAGAAACTTAGACTTTTTATAGTCACCGACAAGTTTCTCTAGAGGACTTTGATAAGTTTCATCTACAACCGTACCAGCCGTCCCCACTCCAATCGCAGCAACGGAACTAGTGTAAACTGTCCTTTCAATTCCAGCTTTTTGAGCAGCTGCTAGTACGTTGCGCGTACCTAATACATTATTTTGGTAAAGCGCTTCCCGGTCTTTTTGCCAAAGGGAATAGTGGGCGGCGACATGAAACAGGTATTGACAACCAAGCATCTGTTGCCATAATTCTGGGTCATTGAGATCGCCGTTGACTAGCTCCACATCTAAATTTTGCAGGTTGTCCAGTCGGCTTGAAGAACGTATCAAGGCTCTGACGGTGTATCCTTCCTGCAAGAGCAGCCGCACCAAGTTAGCACCAACAAAACCAGTTCCACCTGTAACAAATACACGACGCATTAATTTACCCCCCATCACCTCATCTCCCCTTCTTCTGAAAACGGGGAAACCAATCATCCAGATAGGTGTACACCACTGGTACAACAATCAAACTTAGTAGAGTGGAACTAACCAACCCGCCAGCAATAGCCACAGCCATTGGCGATCGCAATTCCGAACCTGCACCCAAACCCAAGGCGAGCGGTAACATTCCTAAAATCGTCGAGGCTGTTGTCATTAAAATTGGTCGCAGGCGCACTGGCCCGGCTTTGAGAATTGCCTCTGTACGGTTTAACCCGGACTTGCGCAACTGATTTATGCAATCTACTATCAAAATGGCATTTTTGGTAGCTAACCCCAGCAAAAAGACAAAGCCGATCAACGAGATCATGCCAAAGTCACTCTTGGTAATTACTAATGCCAACATCGCCCCTATTAGTGCCAAAGGCAAAGAAATGGCGATTACCAAGGGGTCTATCCAACTTCGGAACAGGGAAATCAATACAACGAGAATACATAATGCTGATAAAGTCAGAGTAGTGCCGAAACTGGCAAAAACTTCGCCACTTCGTTCCGAGTCTCCTCCCAGATGCAAAGAAATATCTTTAGGCAAGATAGCTTGAGCTTCCGCTACTAATTTATCCGTAGCATCACCTAAAGACAAATTCTGACCCAGGTTGGCACGAATATAAACTACTCGTTTATTATTCAAACGTTCGATTTGAAAAACTGTCTGCTGTGGATTTGTAGCACCTGTAACTGTAACATCAACAAATCCAGGCAATTGTTGAATCCGCTGTTTGATCGTCTCGGCGGTTTTACTCAAAGTATTGATATCATTACCCCGCAAAGCTACTTCTAGGGGTTTTTGAGCGCCGGAATCGACGAATTGAATATCTTCAACGCTAATACTAACACCTGGAAGTTGTGGTAAAGAAGAACGAAACTGGTCTTGTAGTTCCGAGGTTGTGATTGTGCGATCGCTTTTTAATTTGACGTAGAGCTTGCCTTTATTTATTTCTCCTTCGCGAGAACCTACAATAGTAAACACTGTTTCTACTGCTGGCGATTTTCTCACTACCTCTTCTATTTTTTTGGCGACATCAAAAGAATTATTCAAAGGATTGGAAATTGAATACAAAGAAGCGAAGGACTGACTCTCTGCAGGACTTGTGAATAAATCATTAGTGAAATTATCTGTTGTTTCTTGTCCTGGTTCTGATAAATTCGGCAAGGGAGTAGTAAAAACTATATTGAATTCGCCGCGTTCTAATTTAGGAATAAACCCCTTGGGAACCAGTGGAATCAATGCTATGCCTGCTACAAAACTTAGTACGGCTAAACCTATAACTATACCGCGGTGACTCAGCGACCAACTCAGCAAGTTTCGGTAAGATTGGGCAAAATCTGACCATGTTTTTCGTTCTTGGTGTTGGAAATGCGAGGATGGAGATTTTAACCAAAAAATAGCCAAAACAGGCGACAAAGTCCGGGCAATCAGCAAGGAAGCTAGCATTGCGGCTGAGACAGTAATACCGAAGGGTTGGAAAAATTGACCAATTACCCCACCCATCAAACCTATCGGTAAAAACACTGCTACTGCTGTAAAAGTTGCGGCTGTAACTGTTAGTCCAATTTCATTCGTACCCAAAAGGGCTGCTTGGCGGGGATGTTTTCCTTCTTCGACGTGCCGCATGATATTTTCTACATCTACGATCGCGTCGTCAACAATACTGCCAATTACTAAAGCTAAAGCTAATAACGTGATTGTCTCTAGGTTGAAGCCAAATATGGCCATGACGATAAAAGTTGCTAACAAAGATGTCGGTATCGCCAGGGCAGAAATTACAGTCGCCCGCCAATTCCACAAAAAAGGAAAGATAACTAATACCGCCAAAACTATGGCTTCAATCAAAGCGTCAATGGTGGCACGGGTAGCATTACGAATATACTCTGATTGAGTGGCAGCCAGGGTGAACGTAACATTCGGTAGGTCAGAGCGCAGCTGTTGCACCTGATTTTCTACTTCAGCAACCACTTCTAAAGTGTTGGCATCACCACGTTTAATTACCTGAACAGCCAGAGCATCTTTGCCGTTGAATCGCACTAATGTTGCGCCTTCTTGACTAACAGCAGCAGTTTGATTTGATATTGGTGGGAAAGAAGATGCAACAGGAGCACCCAAAAGGTCGACTCTTAGCACTCCTGGCTGTTGAGCTAAGGCAGGTATGATTTTCTCTTTAGCTAACTTAGCTAAGTCTGTTAAATTTAGCGACTGACTCTCGATCGCATAGCTAATAGCTGCTGACTCGTTCAGTCTGATGGGAATGGTTTTGAAAGTCGAGTCTTCTGGAAGAGAAGCTTGTTTTAGCGCTGTTTCTGCTTTTTGTGTGGACTCCTCCAGATCCGTACCCACAAAAAAGGAGAGAATCACAACTGCTTGACCCGGATAAGTAGAGGAGCGGATTTGATCAAGTCCTTCCAGAGAGTTGAGACGCTGTTCTATCGGTTGGGTAAGCTTTGCCTCTGTATCCAAAGCAGTTGTGAGTGGAGCTGTAGCATTTACAACCACTACCGGAAAAGTAATATCTGGAAATAAAGCATACTTGAGGGTACTGAAAGCAAGTATTCCCGCCACCATCACGGCAAGCCAAAAACCGACTGTCAGCCGAGGATGCTGAATCGCCAATTTAGAGATATTGAAGCGCTCACGTACAGACTGAGAGCGATTTGGCTTTATCATTATCACAGAGATATTGTTGCTTCTTTTCGATTTTAAATTTAACTACACTTCCTTAACAATTTAAATAAAAAGCAGCAATTTCAGTAGTGTCTAATCAAACATCCATCCAAGCTATTCTGGTTTGCCAAGGTGCGGAGTACAAAGCTGTGCGTCGAGGCTTAAGCCGTGTCACTAGTTGTACACCATCAGTTATACCGATGCCTGTTGGCACCAAACCTAATAGCATATATTTGCCAAATAGTCAAGACATAAAAAAGATCCTGAATCATCCACAACCAAGAGTATTAGTTATGGGTTTATGCGGTAGCCTCAAACCCAACTACCAGGTAGGGGAT
This sequence comes from Fischerella sp., assembly GCA_026419705.1. Taxonomy (GTDB): domain Bacteria; phylum Cyanobacteriota; class Cyanobacteriia; order Cyanobacteriales; family Nostocaceae; genus PCC9605. The sequence goes on along the minus strand of JANZYY010000024.1, from coordinate 7,388 downwards.
GTTGTGCTGTACAAAGATTGTCTGTATCAAAAAAATACTGGCGTGCAAAAGTGTGATACAACTTTCACGGCATCTATACAAGAGTATCTCCAAGACAAGATTTCTGTTGTCAAAGCATTGACGAGCGATCGCATTATTTGGTTAAAGAGTGAAAAACGCCTTCTCGGTCAAACGTTAGATACTGATGTTGTGGACATGGAAGGATTTGCTATCCTAGAGTTCTTCAAATCAACAGAGGTGGCGGTAGCGATGCTGCGGGTAGTTAGCGACGGGTGCGATGGTAATATACCTAACCTCAACTCAGCACTCAGTCATGATGGTTCCTTTCAACCTTTACTCTTTGGTATTACCATGCTCAAACAACCCATTGCTGCTACTAGGCTAATTCGAGGTAGCTTGAAGGGACTGCAAATATTGGAGCAAGTTACAACTTTTCTATTTCAGTAGGGGTAAGTGCGATCGCCTTTGTGAAAAAAAGCAAATATACTAATTAACTGCTCACAATCGCTGTTTCAACAAAGTTCTCAATTCATTCTGCTGTTGCTCAGTTCCAGCAAGTAAAATACCGAGTTTTCCAACCAAAATAGGACCCCAGTTGACGATCGCAATACCTGTACGAGTTTGAGGATTAAACTCAATATCTCTGAAATCAAGGTTTTCGAGTGAGCAATATCGCGTCTTAAAGTTTTCACAGCTCCAACTGCTAATATTAAGCTTATTGGCAATACCTGTGGGATATGATGCACCATTAAAGCGTGGGTTGCACTCGATAGGCAAATAACGTATTTGTGTTGCATCTTCCACGACAGCAACATCAAAGGCAAATACCTGTTTCATTCCACGTTGCGCCATCCACTCGGCTATTGGTTCAACAGTTTCCCAAGGTTGATGTATGCTGGGATAGCGATTGCCAATATGGGTGCAATCATTAAGTATTTGAGAAGTGACGGCAAGACGTTGAAGTTTTGAGGCCTCAACAGAGTATTGCACGTTCAAAAAAGAGGAAGCTACTACTTCTTCCTGAATTTGCAAGGGTATTTCGTTAGGAAAGGTTTCTAGAATCAAAGAAAGCTGTTGTTGATTTTCACATCGGCTAATCCCAACACCATTCACAGAAATGGCAGTCTTCAAATAACATGGGTAAGGAAAATCAGATAAGTCTTTAATAGCAGCTTTGTTTTCAAAACAAAACGTTTGAGGAACGCTAACTCCAAGCTGTTGCGCAAGCTGTATAAAGTTGTTCTTGGAGTTCATAAACTGAACTACGTTAAACCAGTCGCGATCTAGCTTGCGAAGCAATTCTTCATTAAAATAGACTTTGCTTGTAGTATTGCCAAAGAAGAAAAGAGAAATATCATGGTCAGGATAGTCTTCCAACACTCCCAGCGAGACATCCCAGATCGCATTTTTGCTATGACTTATACCTATGCGTCTATAGTGTTCGGTAATAATATTCCATTGCGATTTTAAATCTGGGTGCAACTGAATAATATCTTCTGGTTCAGTCAAACCTAGCACCCTACCACAATAAAGATAATTCCCTGTCACAGACTCATTGGTGCAGACCATGATGTCATGGTTGAAAATTCTATGGCGAGTCACTTTTGAATTTTTACTGTCAGGTTAACTGAAAATTAGCGGGAAACGATGATTTTACTAAACTTATACTCTCACCAGAGAAAAATATAAAAATCTATCTATAGACAGATATTAGCTCCGCTAAACACCAAGCGTGTCCAGCTGAACAGCAAACCCATAATCGATACGTTTGGGTTCATACTCTTTGTGTCTTAGTGGTTAAATATTATCTTTTTCACCACCAAGACACCAAGACACCAAGATGCCAAGACAACTCGTTTTTCAGTCAATGAGTGGTCTAAGTTTAATTTTTCATCTCCTGTCTTGAAGAGACTACTTTATTGCTATGTGTTCAAAACATCATATTGTGTTCGTAATCCCAACACCTACCATTACGCCAAGTTCTACCTGTATGCTGGCATTGAGGCTGATTACCGATCCAGGGAATGGAGGTAGGATGAATTGAAATAGATATTGAGCTAAGATATGATACTAAAAACTTTAAAGTCCAGGAACCGCAAGTCAGTAGTAAGGTGAGAAATGCCGTACCTGAGATAATGTTGATAGAACTATCATAAACTTTTGTTTTACCTTTCTCAGCTTGCAGTCGATAGCGCATATTATATTATTTATTTGTAATTTATTTGTAATTTTTGAAGAACAGCGGAAATCACCGCCTAGAAATTTCCATGAGGAAAGAATTTTTCAGGTAATGACGGGATTTAAATAAGTTGAGATTTACGATGCGATCGCCTGTGTAATATCCATAATTAGTTTCTGTGAGTTTACTACCAATATTGCCATACTCTTTCTGATAATTAAAAGATCTTATCTGTAATTTTCACTAAATAAAAACATTAGAGGATTGATTTTTAAAGTTGCCTTGTGTTCTTGCTCTAAATAGATACGCTGATACTGCAGCTACTCTTGCTTGGTGTACTTAATCTTCAGCACCAAAATCATAGAGGCGAAAACTAAGGTCACGATGTTAGCGGAGATAATGGGGATATCATGAACAGAAAAGCCGTATATCAGCCATAAAATAATACCTGTACACAGAATAATCAGCATGCTCCAAGAAAGGTCATGAGCTGATTTCGACTTCCAAGTTTTAATGAGCTGAGGCATATAGGCAATCGTAGTCAGCACTCCCGCTGTTATTCCTAAAGTGGTTGTCAAATCAACTTCCATTTTTGTTGCTACCTTGGGTTTTTTGGTTAATTAATCCCATGCAATTACCAGAAACTTTGGTTAAAAGTTACCACATTATTGTTGCTCAAGTCATTACTAAAGCTGCTTGAATTTTAATGGCAGAAATTTTGTGGCGTTGCAAAAAACGCGACTTACTCGCAAACATACACAAAAACTTTTCTGTGCCTCTGCTCAAATATTGGCAAGATAGGATGAGTAATTGAATCAGACAAAAATGTTGGTTACTTTTCTATTTGATCTAGCCGAGGAGTTTTTTTACAAAAGTGATAATCGCCTTTATTTTTGCAAATCTCTATAATAAAAGTCAAGATAGTTGCGTTTTCTATTGCCAATATTTAATCAACACTCCTCTCCTATACGAGTGCATGCTTCAAGATTGAAGACG
>JANZYY010000024.1:0-4203 GCA_026419705.1 Fischerella sp. | reverse complement strand
TGTTGCTTGGTTCCTGATTCCTATTTTTAGGATAAGCAACTAAGCACAACATTTACGGGTGGCAAAGCTGTACTAAGACGAACTAGAGATAAAAGTTTTGTACGTGGAATTACATGGTGGGGTTGCTCGAAATCTGCCATTATATAAGTGGTTGCTAAAGTAAATGCGATACAATTCCCGGCTAACAGTTATTCCATCCATGTGAAACTTCGCCAATCCCATGCTCTCTAATTGATGAGCAATAACTGGTTCTAGGGAAATACTGCTTTCTGATGAGATCAGAGCCTCAAGGGCTTCTGTTAAAATCGGCTTTTCTTGCAGATTTGCTAATAGCCGCCGCAAATGAGTGCGATAAATACCCACTTCGGTAGCCGCTTGTCGCAAAAGTTCTGATAGCGTTACTTCTTGACGACAAAGGTAATAAAGAGCAATCCGCACTAAAGCTGGATGTCCTCCCACCATTGCCATTAATTGTTCAGCTTCATTGTTCTGTCGCCAATTAAGTCCGTGACGCTCTGCCAATTCTTCTACTTGGGGACGGGTAAACTCTGGTAATTGTAGCGGTAATCCTATATTGCAAGGTGATTGATAGAGATTTAGAGGAAAATAAGATTCTGTAGAATAAGTGACGACTAACCGCAGTTTTTGCCAAGTTTCCTCTTGTTGGGCTTCCTCATGCCAGGAACGCAGCAGGTATAAAAATTCTTGAGCTAATTCAGGGTATTTAAAGATGCGATTTACTTCGTTTAATGCTAAAATAACAGGAGTTTCTACAGACTTCAACAGGTAATTTCTAAAGTATAAACTACAACTTACCTTGCTGCCAGTTTCCCGATCCCAGTATTCGTCTAGATTTGGCTCCAGACTCAATTGCACAGAGGTGTTCTTGCATAACCACCGCAAGAATTTGTCAAGATTGCTGAGAATAGCAACATCAACTTGATTGATATCCAAACTCACAATCCGATAGCCCAAAGCTTTTGAACGTGCCAAAACCCTAAACATGAGGGATGTTTTTCCCATTTCTTTGGGTGCTTTTATATGAATGACACACCCCGGTTGGGTAATTTCTCGATAAGCCAGTTCTTCAATTGGAGGGCGAGGAATATAATAAATTGAGCCTAATGGTACTGGTCCGCTAGGATATTTCAAAACTGCTGCCAGAGGTTGATAGCAAATTGAATTTTTGGTTAAACTTTTTTGGTTTTCTAACGGATGGATATATTCAAGTGATTGGTTTAAATCATTGCTTTTGTTTGAGCATGTGTAATCCTCTTTTCTTAAATCGAGGTTAAAGGCGCTAAAACAAAACTTCAGCGTACGCTGATCTAATCCAGTAGTAAGAGACCACAGTCGGCTAACAGTCTTGGTAGAAACTTTCATTCGCTCGCTGAGTTCTTCCTGAGTAAAACGTTCTCCATTTTTCTCCTGTATTTCTGCTGATTCAATCGCAGCTTGCAATCTTTTTAGACCTGTAGCAGTTAAAATTACACCGCGAATGCGTTTTGATTTGCGAATGCATTTTGGTTTTTGATTGTCCATATAACTGTAGATAGATGTGTATCTACTTCAATTGATATGCGCAAATCTAGGCAATTAGGAATACTGAGGTCTTGCACTATGCAATTGTGAGAGACTCTTGCTTTGGTTCTCGCCTGCCACCCTTGAAGGGTGGTAACGGGGGTTTGGAAGCTCAGTCTCCAGTGGTGCAAGATGTGAATATACGTACACCTTATTGTAACTGGAACTGTGGATGGCAGCGCTTATTTAAAAATAAACTATATAAACGATATGTTAATATCAAGCTCGCTCGCAGTTGAAAAATATAATACACAAATGTTTGTTAGCTCATTTTCATTTTCAGAAGTCTGAGGTGATATTTAAAGCTTAGTGACAGTATCTCCCATCTTTATACTGAGTGGAACTGGACAAACATATCAGCAATAGTCGGCAAGATTTATGGTAGCAATTGAGATAATTAAGTTAATTAAAAATACGACCGCGATACCAGCTAAATTTTAGTTAAAAAACTACTCATAATTTTTCAGTCACGCAGCTAGGGTAGTAGTAAATATATGCAGGCGATCTTTAGAAACAAATACACACAACTATCAGCGTCACGGCATTAATTCTATTTATTTTTGTTTCGCCATCAGCACAACAGCCGACCGCCCTTCTGCTCGATATGCATCACTTTCTACCACTGATGCAACCTTCGGTTTGCAAAAATCATCAGGAGAGGGTAAAGCAGTGTCCGCAATTCTATACCAGTGTTCTTGACTACCGAGAAGTGGCAGTTCAAAATTGAGCGGTTCCCAGTAAGCATTGAGAATAATATGTAAATGCTCACCCCGTTGTGGATGGCGCAAGCTAAATGCTAGGCTATGGGAATTGCTCGACCAATCTGGTTGTCCCAATTCACGCCATGCCAAACCAGATGGGGTTCATGACTGCCATAGGTGACGCTGAGGACACGTTCTTGCGCGAACCAGTCAACCCAACTTATTTCATTATCCTGACAGTAAGCGTTGTTGTTCCCTCGTTGCGATCGCCGGATTTCATTCCCCATGAGCAGCATTGGTGTTCCCTGGGAGCAAAGTAGAATTGTAAAAAAGTTCTTGAGCTGTCGCGAACGTAACGCCTCTATTGCTGGATCGTCTGTTTCTCCCTCGACTCAGCAGTTCCAACTGTAATTATCATTAGTTCCATCGCGGTTGTCTTCACCGTTTGCCTGATTGTGCTTATAGTTAATTGTGCTTATAGTTATAGGCAACCAGATCGTTCATGGTGAAGCCATCATGACAGGTAACAAAATTAATGCTGCGATAGGGTTGATAATCTAGTTGTCGGTAAATATCGGGACTACCCATAACGCGAGCTGCTAACCGACCGACTAAATTTGTATCACCTTTGACAAATCGGCGCACGTCATCCCGGAAGGGGCCGTTCCACTCGGCAAAACGCTGAGCAGACCCGACAAACTGTCCTACACCGTAAAGTCCAGCTGCATCCCATGCTTCTGCAATCACCTTTGTGGTAGCTAAAGCTGGGCTGGTCTCTATCGCCCAAAGAACGGGAGAATAAAGGGTAGGGCGAGCAAATTCATCGCGAGCTATGACAGTTGCTAGATCGAAGCGAAATCCATCTACATGCATCTGAGAAGCCCAATAGTAGAGGCTGTCAATAAATCATGCGTGCAGCCATTGGATTATTTGCTTTGAATGTATTGCCACAACCGCTGTAATTACTGTAGTAGGTTTGGTTTGGTTCCAAAATATAGTAAGCTTGGTTTGCCAGTCCTTGAAATGACAGCTAGAAAAAATGGAAAAATTTACTCCGTTGGGATAAACGGTAGCACCAAGGGGAGAAGATTCGCCAGGTAAGATTGGTTTTGAGGAGTTTATGTTCATTTGATTTCAGGGAGATGGGCAGAATTAATATTGTCTACTGGCTTTTGCCTTCAGCTTTGTTTGTTAACGGGTACGCAACAAATGCCAAGATTCTTTGGCGATCGCCCAATCTTCTTCTGCTGGAATGACTAGGACGCGAACAGCAGAATCTGCGGTTGCAATGTCCCGATCTTTTGGTGAAGCCTGATTTTTGGCTTCGTCAAGTTTTAGTCCCAAAAATGCAAATGCTTCACAAGCAGCGGTTCGTGTGAGCGCGTGATTTTCTCCAATCCCAGCAGTAAAGACAATGGCGTCTAATCCTCCTAATACAGCTAGCATAGAACCGATGTGCGATCGCAGTCTGTGGATAAACATATCAAAAGCCAGCTGAGCACGGGAGTTTCCTTCAGTTATGGCGCTTTGGATGGAACGCATATCTGCGGACAAGCCAGAGATCCCTTTCAAACCAGAACTACGATTGAGAATTTCATCTAATCGATCGACATCGATTCCTTTTCGTAGTAGGTAAATCAGGATACCAGGGTCTACAGAACCGGAGCGAGTTCCCATCATCAATCCTTCTAGAGGCGTAAATCCCATTGTTGTGTCGATGCTTTTTCCTGCTCGGACTGCTGCTAAAGAGCAGCCATTACCTAAGTGACAGGTGATCAGACGCAAAGAATTTAAATCTCGACCTAACAATTGCGCTGCACGCTGAGCGCAGTATTGATGGTTAATACCGTGGAATCCGTAGCGACGAATACCCTGCTCGTACCATTCATAAGGACCGGGGTAAATAGCAGCAGGTAAAGGA
>JANZYY010000251.1 GCA_026419705.1 Fischerella sp. | reverse complement strand
AGATGTGTATAAGAGACAGGTCTAAAAGACCGCTTGGGAGATGAGCAAAAGCTTGTATTAAATCAAACGCTCCCTTACGTTGACCAATGCGTCCCAAGAAGACCACACTGACTTTGTCAACGTTGCTACGTTGTGGTACTTCAGCAGGTAATTCTATTGGATTAGGCAGAATGTAAACTCGTTTTTCATCTAGTCCTAAATTGGGTACATAGAAATCTTTCCAACTTTGCGACATAACAATGAACCCATGACATCTGCTAAAAATCCAACTTAAACACTGCTGTATACACTTTGGAAGTTTGGAGTAAGTTATATGAAATGCAGGGCCATTAGTGTGAATTAAGATTGCCTTCTGAAAAAGCAAGGCTATGACAGCAATAATTACTTTGCGTAGAATACTTCCCCCGTCTGCAAGATGGATATGCACAAGGTCGGTTCTTTCACGCAATAATCTCAATAAGAAAGCAGCTAATCCCTGCCCAAAAAGCTTAATTCTATGAGCCATCGACCCAGCTTCATGAGTGGCTATGTGCTGAATTTCCACTTCTGGAGGAGCGTAACGGAGAATAAGTTTCTCCACCGTCACTATTCCACCGTTATGGGATAGGCTATCTCCTAACATTGCAACCTTGAGTTTGCTCATTATCAGATCCATGCTGTCCATCTAAGTGCCCAGACTTTCTTGAATCCATAAAATGGAGCCAGAAACAGGGTAATTGCCACCCAAATTGGAGCTATAAAGTATAGCCAAATACCCCCCCGTTTCAACTTGAGAAAACGTTCCAACGGATAACGTAATCGTCGGTGCCAATAGGTTAGAGGAATTCGTTCTTGGGGAGTATATTTTTTGTAAATCTGCTCTAGCTCATAAGTTGCCTTTACACCAGCAAGACTGGTTTTATTTTGACCACTGACTGGAGCAATGCTGAGTACTTTGTCGATAACTTTCCAGCAGACACCACGTGAGCGAAAATAATTGAAAAGTTCAATATCCATAGTGTAATCGTAACTCTCTTCTACTGGCTTAGGTCGATCAAGCAATTTACGTCGGTAGAAACAACTAGGTTGATGAATGGGTGAAATCGCAGGCATTAATTCTATCTGTTCTAGCGTAGGAGTTTTGACATATATCCGATCGTTTTCTGGATCCTTAACAATCGCTCCTAGTGGCAAAATACGCTGGAGTTGAGTCAACCAAAAATTTGCTCCTTTCAAAGGTTTTGTTGGATGTTCAGTTGTCATGTACTCAATGCGACAGCTACCTACCAAAACATCAATCTTAGGGGATTCCAGGAAGCATTTACCCACTACATGCAATGCATTTGGTGCTAAAAGATCATCGCTACATAGCCAGTTGACTATCTCACCGCTACACTTAGCAAAACCTTTATTGATAGCATTTGATTGACCCCTATCCTTTTCACTGACCCACCAGGTAATGTATGGCTCAAACTGCTTGATTATTTCAAGACTGTCATCTGTAGAGCCACCATCAACAACAATAATTTCAAGATTTGGATAGTTTTGATCAACTAGACTTTGTAAAGTTGCTGCAAGGGTTTTGCCACCATTGTAATTTGGTACAACAATAGATATACTTGGTAGTTGCGCTAAACATTCTGTATTCTCTTTAACATCATGTTGCTGTACAGTCATAAGCTTTTTATCTCCGTAGGTTTGACTGGATTTTAGTTTAAAATAGATTGATTAATGCCGAAGAAAAATAAACTTGTTTTGCTCTTTATTTAGCTACTAATTCTGTTGAGATTGTAGTTGATAATATCTTCTAATTCGATTTAGTTCAAGAGCAGATGAGCAAGCTATTGCCACATAAAGAGTCCAGTAAATATTGTATATTGATAGGTAGGTTGGTGCTTCACTCATACTGGCAATGAGTTGAACAGTTAAAAGTAACAGCATCCAAAAGCTCTCTATTGTCCTAGTTAAGCTAATCAAACTGAATACTCTTTTCAGAACTAAAGTGATGTTCAATAGGAGTAATGTTATTCCAATTAGTCCTATCTGTAACGTCAGATCTAGAAATGCATTATGAGCATGAAAATATTTCAGGTCTACGTCCACTCTTCCTACCCACGTTCCTCTGGCAATATTTGCACCAAATTCAGATTCCCAAAATGCAGCATACCCATAGCCTAAATATGGTTGCTTCAGGAGTTTTTCAATAGCATATGACCATATAATCGTACGTCCGTTAAATTGAATATCTTTACCTAAAACATTAACAACTATAGTTTCTAAATTCAGAAAAATTAGAATTCCACTTGCACCAATAATTATCATAAACAATAGTATGGTAATGCCCCGAGACAAAGGTCGTAGTTTTAAAATTTTGAACAGAGGTAGCAGTAAAATTGTTGCGGCAATAGCTATCAGATATGTTTTGCTATTAGAGAGTTGAATTAGAGCAATTGATGCAAGGAATCCTATTAGGTCAAGCCAGCGATTACTTTGCTTATTAAGGAGATTTGCTAGAAATACTGTGGCCGTCAAGGCCATCATACGACCCAGGAATTGCTTGAAGATATAGATACCATTCCAAGCAACTTCAGATGGGTTATTTGGATCTACCCCAATGCTATAGGATGGGAAAAGAATGCAAGCTACTAGGTTAATAGCTACTGCTAAGCCAGCTACCCATGACAGTATTTGCATTTGTTCCTTTAAAGAGAAGCGTCCAGCCAGGTATACACCAAATAAAGTTACTCTGAAAAAAGCTATTAGAAATCGTGAGGTAGTGGATGGCTCTACAGACCAGAAGATAGAACTAAGGGTAATGAGAATTAATATAAAAAGAGAAATGTCTCTAGTAATAACATAGGCAAGTTTCTTGCTAGCTGCTATTATAATGATGAGTATAAAAGCATAATTAAGTAGCTTGACCAAAGATATTAAACTAGGCAAGACATTTACAGCCTCTGAGAATAGTAAAAAGATAACAATTAAAATTACTTCTAGTCGATTTAATAAATATTGCACTAATTTTACATTCAACCTTCAAACTCCGAAATTCAAAAATATTTAAAATCTGAAAATCCATTCCATCAAGTTAACCAGATATTTATTCTGTCAATTTGAAATTATTCCTGCTCAACGATTGCTGGCTTATAAGCTGTAATGATACTTTTTCAGTCATCAGAAAATTAATGGACACTCAGAATTTCATTAAAAAGATCATAGTAACGTTTAGCTTGAATTTCTAGACTAAATTCTTGTTCTGCCTTTTCACGCGCATGAAATGAGAGACTTTGATAACGCTCATCGTTTTCTAACACCCAGATAATTCCTTTAACTAAATCTGTAATATCAAACGATTGAACTAAATAACCATTTTTCTGATGTTCAATAATATCAGGTATACCACCAATATTGAAGGCGACACACGGCGTTCCGCAGGCAATGGCCTCCACAATCATATTGGGAAGGTTATCTTGAGTAGAAGGCAGCACAAAAGTATCTGCAGCTGAATAAGCTATAGCGATGGAAATATCGTCGTTGAGGGTACCCAAATAATGAGTTTTGAAGCCAATTTCAGGTGGATTTTCTGGCTGGGAGGTGCCCAAAATCATTACTTCTAATTTATCTACCCATCCAGCTTGACTTAAGTTTTGCAAGGCTGGTTGTAGCAAGTAAAATCCCTTTCGTTTCTCACTAGTTGCTTTTAGTGAACCAAAGAGAATTAACTTCTTATCCAGAGGTAATCCCAACAGTTCTCTGGCAACTTGCTGTTGAATAGGTTTGTATATCTGAGTATCCAACCCATTAGGAATGCGTTCGATACGCAGGGAATTGAATAAAGAACTAGAACTGGCACATTGAGCGAGCCATGCACTAGGTGCAACAATTGTCAGATCGAGATTTTTCCATGCTTTGGCTTTGCGTCGCCAAATCCAACGTGATAAGTCCCAGTCCTGTTTACTGTTCAACCTAGGACAACTCCCGCAAGAAGCAATGTAGCGATCGCAGTCTCCACTATAATGACATCCTCCGGTAAACGCCCACATATCATGAAGTGTCCATACCAGAGGTCGCTTTAGTTTAGCCAAAGTTTCTATCTGAGTGAATCCACTACCTAGCCAATGCAAATTAATGATGTCGGGCTGAATTTGAGTAACCTTTGATATTACTCGATCGAGGAGCCATTGAGGAGAAAAAGATGTAGAATCATCCCTTTGACGGTAGAACTTGAGAGGCAAAACATCAAGAGTTGTCTTCGCTCGCGCTATTCCTTGAAAAAGTTTCATTTTAGGTGCAAATACCGCTGCATCGTCGCTGAATTTTTCTTTCACCAACATTTGTGAATGTACACCAATACGTTGCAGACCTTGATGCAGACGATAGGTAGCACGTGCTGCTCCACCGTGAATATCGTATGTACTGAGATGCAGAACTTTCACAATCAATACCTTAATTTCAAGACGTAAAAAGTTGCTCTGTCATCAGAGCTGATTCGTAAACAAAAGCTTAAGATGCCATTCGCCTAACCATAAGACGAATCAATGAGCTATAAATCATTGCTTCACTTAACTCGCTGTACAACTCATAATCCGTTGACGAGAACGCCGAAATCGGTTAAGCCTACCGAATGTGCGTTCTACAATCCATCGTTTCGGCAATTACTCAAATGTTTTCGAGTTCCTTTGAATCACCTCGACTCGAACCTGTTGTCCACAAACTTGTCTCACAGCTTGAACAAAGTTATTGCCAGAACAGCCCCGATCTACCCAAATAACTTCTAATTTGGACAATTCCAAGGGTAGCTTCGTCCAAGACGATTACAGCCCCTAAACGCTCCGAGGTATTAGCTTCGGTAACTAAAACACCGATTAACAACCCTTGAGAATTGACAACTATATGGCGAGGCGCGCCCCTTAACCTGTTTACCACCATCAAAGCTGTAGACCTCCCTTTTTTCCCTGGTCTTCACTGATTGAGAATCAGCGATCGCCACAGTAGATTGTTCATCTTGCCCTAAATCTTGTCGCAGTTGATGACGTACTTGGTCGTGAATTTTCTGCCAGATGCCTTTGCGTTGCCATTTTTGAAAGTAGCCGTACACCGTGGTGTAAAAAGGAAGGTCATGAGGTAACATTTCCCACTGACATCCAGTGCGTTGCACGTAGAAAATTGCATTGATAATCTCTCGCAAATCTACTTCTATAGGATGCCCAAATCCTTTAGGGCTTTGGCACAAGAGGCTTGAGAATTAACCATTCGCTATCGCTTAAATCACTTGGATAGGGTTTGCGCTGTGGATTTTCAATCGCAGGTAGACGGCTCATCAACAACAACATGAATGTTATTGATTTAGCCTATAATCTGAATACACTGAGGCTCCGTTCTCTTTAGATTTTCTTTACGACTCAGCTCTTAAGCTCTACAATGCCCTAAACTAGGGGTCATTTTTGATGATTTAGTACTCACTCAATAGGTAATGACTCAACCAATTGATGGATTCCCAACGTCACTGTCCATTGAGGTTTAAAATTTAATAGTGAGAATGCTTTCGATATATCGGCCTGAGAATTTTGAATATCTCCAAGTCGAGCAGGAGTGAAGTTAATTTTTGAGTCCCACCGAGTAAAATAGGTTTTCAGGATGCTTACAATTTCAAGCAGTGAAGTTTCTTTACCACTGCCTATATTAAATGTTGTACAGGAGCCAACAGGAAAGGGAATAGTTAGAGCTTTTGTAAAAGCTGCTGCGACATCTTTAACGTAAATAAAGTCTCTTGTTTGCGTACCATCTCCATAAATTGTAATGGGTAGATCTTTTTGCATAGCTTTAGTAAATAAAGAAATAACTCCTGAGTAGGGAGAATCAGGATCTTGGCGAGGTCCAAATACATTAAATAGCCGTAGTGCAACAAAAGATATGTTGAACTTTTGAGCAAATAAATTTGCATATTGTTCACTCACTAATTTCTGCAATCCGTAGGGAGAAATCGGACAAGTTTGTTGCTGTTCTGAAATTGGTAATTGTGCTTTACTTCCATACACAGCTGCTGAACTAGCAAAAACAAGTCTAGGTATGTTTAATGATTGACAAAGCAGTAGCACAGCAACCATTGCCGAAAGGTTGTTGTGATGAGATTCTAGAGGTTCGTTCCAAGATTGGGTAACAGATGGGGTTGCTGCTAAATGGGCTATTCCATCAACTGGCTGAGTGAAATCTTCTGGTTGACAGTCGAGTACATTTTTGAGCAATAATTTGAGACTAGGGTGTTCTGGAAGGTTGTTTAAACTACCAGTGCTGAGGTTATCAACTACAGTGACATTATGATCTTCTACTAAAAGCTGCTCTGTCAGATGAGAGCCAATAAAACCTGCTCCTCCAGTGACAATAAAATGCATAATTTAGGTTTATGTAGGATTGCTATAGGATTTTTCTTATAATTGCTGTGTGTACCTCCGCCATTGAAACCGCAGCCAACCGTGAATGGAAGTAGGTAACACTTGCTTTGCTATCAACTTTACTAATTGTTTCAGCTGGCTGTTTAGGTTGTACCAATTCGCATGACGATGGCGCCACAGCGCTTTTTCAAATACTTGCCAGACCTCAGCGTCTTTGACTCCTTGTTCTGTCAAATACTGTTCTAGCCAGTTCATGTAAATAAGATCGCTAGAATTTAGCTTTGAAGGATGAAATGTACCAGCCTTTTCTGCTAAGTGGCAGGTACTATTTGGATGTTGCCGATACCGATCTAAAAATCCATCCTGCACAAATACAGGTGCTTTTAGATATATTTTGGAAAAAAAGACGCAATCCTCGTGTATTCTCTGGAATGAATCTTCGAATCCTCCTACTTCTCTAACGATCTCTGCCCGGATCAAGACACTACAGGTAGCCGGGAAACAGGCCTTGCGTTGCAAAGAAAGGGTAAGCAAAGTTGGCGGTTTCATCAAAGTGTTAGGCTGTCCGCCAACTACACGAAGCCAATCGCGGTCAGCATCTTCTGGATTTCCTGTCCAGCTATACCACATCTGAGTCGAGCTACAAACCATAGCAGCTTCTGGTTGTGCTTCTAGGATTGCCACTTGCTTTTCCAGTTTCTGTGGTAACCAGATGTCATCTGCATCCAAAAAAGCGATATAGTCACCTTTAGCGCTGTCTCTTATACACATCT
>JANZYY010000250.1 GCA_026419705.1 Fischerella sp. | reverse complement strand
GAGACAGGGCTTGTGGCATTTGATGTAGTGGATATGTTCTCACAGGACTACATGTTCTATATGTTCAATATAAGGTTAAAGAAACCTCATGTGCCTGGTGCATCAGACCTCCTCTTATATGAGATGATAAAGATGGCAAGCAACAACGGGGAAGCTTTCGCTTTCATGAGGGCAGGAAATCCACCTGTAACTTTTCTGGGATAGTCTACCAGATTGTATAGTTAGTAGTTAGTAGATAGTAGTTATTAGTTCCCAGGAACCACTAAATCCTAACCCCTTTTAGTCCCTAAAAATGGCGCGATCGCACCGAATCAAACTATGCTCTGCCAGTGCAGTCAATTTGCATTGATACTTGATCGCGTTAAGTACAAGTAGGACAGCGAATGGGTTTTTGTTTGCCCTCAATGTTGGCAGTGCTTAAGCGATAATAACCCGTTTTATGTTTATGGTGGGACGACGTGGAAAGCCCGAAAGAATTAAGTTTTAAAAACGCACTAGATAGCAGAGGTTCTTTAAAAGAACTACCATTCATAAATTTCTAATGGTAGAGAATCCGGATCTTTAAAAAAAGTAAATTTTTTACCTGTAATTTCATCAATCCTAATATCTTCAACCTCAACACCCTTAGCATTTAACTCACTCACAACTTCCTCAATATCCTCCACTTGAAAAGCTAAATGTCTTAAACCACAAGCCTCCGGATTACTAACTCTTTGTGGAGGATTGGGAAAAGAAAATAACTCAATTTGATGACTCTCCCCCACTCGTAAATCTAACTTATAAGAATTTCTCTCCTTCCTAAAAGTCTCATTAATAATCGAAAAACCTAAAACTTCCGTATAAAACCTCTTTGACCGTTCATAATCAGAACAAATAATTGCTACATGATGAATACCTCTAGTCTTCATTATCTTCTCTTTGTGCCCTTTGCGTACTTTGTGGTTCGTTTATTCAAAAAATTATTAGGGTGGGCAACATCCCACCCCTAAAACTATTAATCCTGTAAAACCGTCTTCGATACAATTCTAGTTTTTTTGCGTTCGCTCTCCGATAACTCTTCTCCTGATTGCAGGCGGGTAGCAGAAGTTTGCAAAACCGTAGCTGCACTCACATCTCCCATTTGCAAAGCAGTTTTAGCAGCAGTTTGCAGCATTGTTGCAGCACCGGCGCGATCGCCTTGTTGTAATTTTGCTTCTGCTAGCTGTGTTTGTCGATACTTTGCCAGTGCCAGAATATGCTGCTGTACTTCCGGATTGGTAGCACCTTGGTAATTTGCGATCGCATTCACTTCCACGGGTATATTATCTGATAGTAACCCTGTCTGTCTTTGCGCGGGATTATCATAACGCACTTGTAAATTAGCAATTGTATGTTTGCCTGGAGAGAATTGCCCTAGATAAATATTTGCTAACACTACCCGTTCCGTATCCTTCATCAAGTCTCCCAGACGTACCGCGTAACGTCCATCAGCTTCTTGTTGCACTGGTAACTCAATCGTATCTGGAGAAACTTGAGCAACCGGTTTTAATTCTGCGAACCGAACTTTTGGCATGAGAGAAAACAGCAAATAAGCATTAGTCAAACCCACTGCTTGAATACGGTTGAAAAGACGACTAAACTCATCTACCGCCTGTTCTGGTTTTTGAATATAAGACAACGTTCCACCACCAGCATCGGCAATTTTTTCTAAAACATCTTGGTTCCAATTGTCACCAAATCCCAAAGTATTTAAAGTCAAATTGTAGCCAGCAGCCAACTGAGCAAATTTCAAACAACGCTTGTTATCGCCGTGTTCATTTTCGCCATCAGTTAAGAGAAAGGCCTGAGAAATTGTTTCTTTTTTTCCTTTTGCTAGTTCCTCAATTCCTAAACGCAACCCTTCATCAATAGCAGTACCGCCATCAGCAGCAAGACGATTGATTTGCTGTTTAATGCGTTCTCGGTCTTCAATAGTTTGATTGGGTACTAATACTTTGGCGCGGTGATCGAAAACTACCACACTCAGGCGATCGCCTTCTTTGAGTCCATCAACAATTTGATTAGCTGCTTTTTTGACTGTTTCTAGCGGTCGCCCGCTCATCGAACCACTGTGATCCAGAATTAGGCATAAATTCAGCGGTACATCGCGATCGCTAAATTCCGCGATCGCAGAAAGAGAAATAGCCAACTGGCGTTGACTACTCATTTGATTGGTGTCTAGGTTGCCATCATTTAGTCTAGGCAGCAAACTAACCTTCATAACTTTGGGTTTCCATCCAAGATATACATATTTATAAATAACTTCAAAATGCAAGTTCTGTTCTACGGAAAAGCTAACTAGCAGAGATACTTTAGACTTCTTAAAGAAGTTGGTAAAGCAGAAAAGCAAACTGTAAAAGTAATTATTTGTTTTACCTTCCCTTTTACCTGTACTATTTTTCCACGTCTGTCTGAGAAAGGTAGTTAGGTTGCGAACCAGAAAGTGGGGCGAACAGAAAGATAAACTTTCATTTGCTTTGTTGCAAACTCTGTTTCTGGGAGTATTGCAAAAACACTTTTGTAAGGCATCAAGGCATCTATTCATAATAGTGACAATATCTTGCTCGCCAAAGCTGCTCAGATGTGGAGAAATTTTGCTAGCTAGCGAGGAATCCACACCCCCAGGTTACTTAGCTCGCGCTAGGATGTATTACAGTTAACGGCATTATTTCAGGCAACAGTTGCTATGGACATTTCCCCCATCAAGGCTGTGCAAGCCCCCTATTACGGTGATAACTTCTATCGCACGCCGCCACCAGATTTACCTTCCTTATTGTTGAAGGAGCGAATTGTCTATCTTGGCATGCCACTGGTGCCTGCTGTCACCGAATTGATCGTAGCTGAATTGCTGTATTTGCAGTCCGACGACCCAGACAAACCCATTAAAATCTACATTAACTCGACTGGTACCTCTTGTTACAGTGGCGAACCCATCGGCTTTGAAACCGAAGCCTTCGCCATCTATGACACAATGAAATATATCAAGCCTCCCATCCACACTATCTGCATCGGCATGGCAATGGGTATGTCAGCAATGCTTCTCAGTGCTGGGACAAAAGGTTGCCGCGCTAGTTTGCCTCACGCTACCATCGTCCTGCATCAGCCCAAGAGCTACGCCCAAGGCCAAGCCACAGATATTCAGATTCGGGCTAGAGAAGTACTGGCAAACAAAGCAACGATGATAGATATCCTCTCCCGTAACACCGGACAACCCAAAGAAAAAATAGAGAAGGATATGGATCGCCTCTTCTACATGACTCCTAAGCAAGCTGTGGAATATGGCTTGATTGACCGAGTTCTTGAGAAAGAAGAACTCGCCCATCCTCCTGCACCAGCAGCTGGAATTCTTTAAATCGGTTGTTTGTTGTTTGTTGTTTGTTGTTCGTTCCAACCAACTATCAACAACCAACCACTAACAATTGGCTAATCACAAATTACAAACGGAGTAACAAAATGCCTATAGGCGTTCCAAAAGTCCCCTACCGAATGCCAGGGGAACAATTTACACAATGGATTGATATCTACAATCGTCTTTACCGGGAACGGATTATTTTCCTGGGACGAGATATTGATGATGAAATTGCCAATCAAATTATCGCTGTAATGCTATACCTGGATTCAGAAGATCCGGGTAAGGATATTTATCTATACATTAATTCCCCTGGTGGGATGGTAACTTCTGGCATGGCGATTTTTGATACCATGCAACACATCAAATCAGATGTAGTCACAATCTGCGTAGGCTTAGCAGCCTCGATGGGTTCCTTCCTGCTAGCAGCTGGTACAAAAGGCAAACGATTGGCATTACCTCACTCACGAATTATGATTCACCAGCCATCTGGCGGTACTCGCGGACAAGCAACGGATATCGAAATTGAAGCCAAAGAAATTCTGCGGATTCGTCGCCAGCTGAACGAAATTTACGCTAAAAACACTGGTCAACCAATAGAAAAGATAGAAAAAGACATGGATCGTGACTTTTTCATGTCTGCCCAAGAGGCAAAGGAATACGGTTTGATTGATAAAGTGATTGAAGAACGTCCGTAGCTAGGAATTAGGGACTAGGGAATGGGAGGAAGTGGTGTGATGGAATGATGAGTAAAAATAACCACTGTACGGGGCGAGTTTAACGGTGATATTTATGAGTTCAGATGACAAAATCTCTATCAAAACCCGCCCGTACAAACCAATGTGCAAACGTGCCATGGCACGTCTGGTACAACCAACAACCAACAACCAACTACTAACCACTAACTTGCCCTAGCCCCTAGTCTCTATAAAATGGCAAATTGGTCTTTATCATTAGTACTTCAAGCTTTAAGCTAGTAGCTGATAGCTGAATATAGTGCTTATTATCCCTCAAGATGGATCTTGGAGATTGCTACCGTTTATTGGGTTTAAGGTCGGGAGCATCCTTTGGCGAAATTAAAGCCTCCTACCGCCGACTTGCGCAACGATATCATCCCGATATCAACCCAGATGACAAAAAAGCAAAAGAAAAGTTTATTGCCTTGACCGAGGCATATAAATTGCTGTTGCAAGTAATACCGCCCCCACAGACAACCCAACAGTCAACTCAGTCACAAGCCTCAGCTTTTGGAGAAACACAAACGCCCAACCCAGAAGCAGCTGCTCAACAGATTCCGAAAAAGCAACCGTCTCCCCCACCGCCGCAGATTTCAGAAACAGAACAGCAACTGAAATGGAAGACTTATAACCAATTGCAGCAGTTTTTGAAAGAAAGACGTTTTCCACAAGCGATCGCCATAGCTGAAGCTTTAGCAGCACGTTTGCCCGAAGATGCAGAAGTGCGCCAGTGGCAGGCGATCGCTTATCAACTTTGGGGACGGGCACTAATTGCACAAAACCAGCTATTTAAAGCCAAAATATATCTAAACAAAGCCTTGAAAACAGATCCGCATAATAAGACTTTGTGGAATGAGGTGCAACGCGAATTTCAGAAGTTCAAGCAGATGATTTGACGTTTTACAAAAAGTTTATATACTGTTGGCTCAATCAAGTTACTCTGGCAACTCGTATAGGTCGAAAATTCTATATCCACAAAGACAACCTTTTTGCCAAACTCATGAAAAAACTGATTAACAATCCAGCTAACTTTGTACGCGAATGTCTGGAAGGTATGGCGATCGCTCATTCAGATCTAATTAAGGTCAATTTAGACCCCAACTTTGTCTATCGAGCCGATGCACCTGTAAAAAATAAAGTCGCAATTATTTCTGGGGGCGGTAGCGGTCACGAGCCGATGCACGCCGGCTTTGTCGGAATGGGAATGCTTGATGCTGCTTGTCCTGGAGAGGTTTTCACTTCACCTACGCCCGATCAAATGCTTGCAGCTGCAAAGGCTGTAGACGGTGGAGCAGGAATTTTATACATCGTGAAAAATTACAGCGGCGATGTGATGAATTTTGAGATGTCTACTGAACTAGCCCGAAGTGAGGGTATGCGAGTACTGAATATTTTGATCGATGATGATGTTGCGGTGAAAGATAGCTTATATACCCAGGGACGACGGGGTGTGGGAACTACGGTACTGGCAGAAAAAATTTGTGGTGCAGCAGCCGAACAAGGCTACAATCTGCAACAAATTGCTGGTTTGTGCAGACGCGTGAATCTCAATGGACGGAGTATGGGTATGGCGTTGACTTCCTGCACTGTTCCGAGTAAAGGTACCCCAACATTTGAACTTGGCGATCGAGACATGGAAATGGGAATCGGAATTCACGGGGAGCCGGGACGAGAGCGCATGAGTTTAAAATCAGCAGATGAGATTGCAGAAATGTTGGCACTATCGATTATTGAAGATGCAGGCTATCAACGCACGGTGCGGGAGTGGGATGAAGAAAAAGGTGAATGGGTGGAAGTAGAATTAATCGATCCCGGTTTTGCCAAAGGCGATCGCGTGTTAGCTTTCGTTAATAGTATGGGTGGTACTCCTGTTTCTGAGTTATATATCATTTACCGAAAACTAGCAGAAATTTGTCAAAAACATGGATTGCAAATTGCGCGCAACTTAATTGGTGCTTATATCACTTCCTTGGAAATGCAAGGTTGCTCAATTACTCTACTCAAGCTTGATGATGAGATGATTAAGTTTTGGGATGCACCTGTAAAAACGCCCAGCTTGCGGTGGGGAATTTAAGTTAATTGGATTAATGCGGTTGTTTATCAAAACTACTATACAGCAGCAAAACACGTCCGTTAGTTGTCATTCTGGCAGGTATCTGATTTCTATGAAGTCGTTTTGTCTGAAATCCGCGTTTTTCCTCTACCCATAGCCATACTGGCTGAGAGTTTTTCTTTGGAAAATATGCTTCCGCTACCCCAGAGAAGGAAGCATAAGCATTGACGATCTGGAAGAGTGGGTCAGTTGGATCTTTCGTACCATTAGTGTAAATTAACCCACCGAGAAGTTCAGTAAAACCTCCGTTGGTAGTTTGAATTTTTGTTTTACTTTGTTCTGTCTTCATGCCCAGAATCCAAAGACGCGCTCCTCTATTCACCACATTAATTTCTGTTTGAATTTCAGGATTCAACTGGCGTGCCCAAATGTGTTGAGCGGGATTGAGAAATCTTGTTCGATCTGCTATGGAAACATCATCAATAAATAGATTCCCAATACTGTTGCTTTCCAAATTAAAGTTAACAATGCTGCGGTAAACAACGGTGCGATTGGCAAAATTTTTCCATTTCAGCTTAGAACCGCGTGTAACAAAAAAATTTTCAATTATTAGAGTTGGTTCACTACCATTATCTGCGATTATTTCTCCTTTCCCATTCAGCCATCCACTTGTGCCAATAAATCTTCGTACTTTTCCTCTGATTCGGAGAGAACCGTTGATTGTAAAATCTCCAGACCTAGGTACAAATACAGTCGTAGCACCAGAATCAATAGCCGCCTGGAAAGCAGCAGTATCATCTTTGTTATCGTTTGGAATTGCACCGAATTTTTCTACACTGACCCATTTTTTTGGCTCATCCCAAGCCAATTTGGGAAATGGTTTGATTGGAAGTTGCAGCGATCTTGATGATGAAGAGAATAGGGATATACTTGGGTGGGAAGTAAATTCTTCAATCTTAGAGCCTTTAATTTGGTTTTTCGTTTTTATCGTGAAAGCCCATTTTACCGAATCCTTGTCCTATCTTTTTCATTCTTTCCATTCTAAAGACTTCCATTTTTGCTTGCTGTTCTGGCGTAAAAATTGACGCCATTGCTCTACGGTGTTTTTCCATTACC
>JANZYY010000249.1 GCA_026419705.1 Fischerella sp. | reverse complement strand
TAGTTAGTGGTTGGTGGTTAGTAGTTAGTGGTTCTTTCCCTACTCACCCCTACCCTACGGTCAGCTGAAAAAGGCGCGTCTACACCCCCAGAACCCCATCACCCTGATCTATTTGCGCATCTGCAATAGGTTTTGGGGCAATTGCATGACATAGTTCAAAATATCTTGAGGGCCAATACCGTAACCAACCTGTAGCAACACCACGATTGCAGCGATGATCAGAGCAGTTTTTACTGTGGTTTTTACGACTTTAATTAATATTGTAAATATTAACCAAGCTACAATCAGGGCAATAATCATACTTATCAATTCTAAAATGTTTGCTCTTGCTGCATAGGAGATGATTACAGAAAAGGCGATTTAATTTTTGATTAACAATTATGGTTGGGGAAGCTCTTTAATTTCAGAGACTACAACTAAATAGTTCAATAGTTATTAAATGTTCTCATCTAATCTTTTTTGGAATACAAAATTGCAGTGACTAACGACTAATTAAGCTCAATTATTTAGGTATTAGTGTTAATTTTTACTGATATTAATATACCGGACAATAATGCAATGCACCATGTTTTCAGGCTTCTATTTTGATAAATTTATACAAAGTATTTTTTATGAAAATTTAAAGATAGTGTATAAAAAATTATAATTAGTATCGGCATTCAATTTGAGATTATATTTGGAGAATTGTTTATGGCAGTCATTATCCCCTTTGGAAAGTACCAGACGCTCAGGCCGCAGGCGTTCGGGTAGGGTAATTTCGCGTTTGGTACATTTCCAGTTAGGGGGAGGGAAATCTCAGAGGACAAAAAGCAGACCCTAGGGGGAATCACATAGTTCTCAAACATCCTCTGAGGCTGAACGCTGACTCATTTAAGTTTGTGATTGGTTATCGCAAAGAAATGATGTGCGGGTGAGATGCTAAATTTTCAGTAGCAGTTAAAACTGCCTGCCTTGCCCATCGGTCGGCAGCTAAAATGTCATCTAAAGTAGGATTTGAACGGTTATTGGGTGAAAAGCGATCGCACACCCATTCTATGCACCTGGGAATATCTAAAAAGCGAATTTTTTCTTCCAAAAATAACGCCACAGCTTGTTCATTTGCTGCATTCAACACAGCTGGCATAGAACCACCAGCTTTACCTGCAGCATAAGCCAACTTCATACAAGGATACTTTTGGTAATCTGGTTCGCGGAAGGTCAAATTACCTGCTTTTACCAAATCCAGTCGTTCCCAGTCAGTGTAGATGCGTTCGGGCCAAGATAGGGCATATAGTAAGGGTAAGCGCATATCCGGCCAGCCCAGTTGAGCTAACACTGAGGTATCTTGGAGTTCAATTAGGGAGTGAATAATGCTTTGGGGATGAATAACAATCTCGATATCTTGGTAATCCAGACCAAACAAAAAATGAGCTTCAATTACTTCCAGTCCCTTATTCATCAAAGTGGCTGAGTCCACAGTGATTTTCTTACCCATCGACCAATTCGGATGTTTGAGGGCGTCGGCGACTGTCACTTCTGCTAATTTTTCTGCGGGCCAATCTCGGAAAGCACCACCAGATGCAGTGAGCAAAATTCGTCGCAAGCCACCTTTAGGCACACCTTGCAGGCACTGAAATATAGCGGAATGTTCGGAATCTGCTGGTATTAGTTTTATACCGTACTTCTCGATTAATGGTAGAACAACAGGTCCCCCAGCAATTAAGGTTTCTTTATTAGCCAAGGCGATATCTTTACCAGCTTCAATAGCAGCGATTGTGGGCAACAATCCCGCACAGCCAACAATACCCGTAACGACGGTTTGAGCATCACCGTAACGAGCAACTTCCACCACTCCCGCATCTCCAGCCATGAGAATTGGTTGAGGATTGAGATCGGCGATCAGATCGCGGAGTGCGGGCAATTTTTCTTGTGAACAAATCGCTGCTATACTCGGTCGAAACTGCCGAATCTGAGCAGCCAACAGTTCTACATTACTTCTAGCCGCTAATCCCACAATCCGGAACTTATCTGGGTTTTGAGCGACAATATCTAAGGTCTGAGTACCGATCGAGCCAGTAGAACCAAGAAGAGTAATCGCTTTCACAATTGTTTAAGGATCGACAAACAATTCCACTATAAATTGCTCAGCACTCACAAATAACAGCAATAAAATCACATTTTTGAGTATGTTATTGAAGTATCCATAAACTCAAGGGCAAACAGTCCCTGCCAACACTCCAGCTTATGCTTCAACAGCAGATAGTGATTAGAAAAGATTTATGCAAAAACGATTTACTATTTCCAGCAGCGATGTGGCTGGCCAGCAGACTGGTAATTTGGAGTGCCATGTTGTTGCTTGCTCCTGTTTTAGATGCACCACCAGGAGGAAAAGCTGCTACTTTTGGCTTAGGGGTATTTGAGGCTTGGGATAGCGTACATTACCGCAGTATCGCCACTTTTGGGTATGAATACCTCAATGACGGCAAGGGGCATAATATTGCTTTTTTTCCCTTGTTTCCTCTCATCGTTCGGGGAGTAATGAGCCTGGGTTTGCCATTTGAAGTGGCAGGAGAACTAGTAAACAACGTCGCATTTTTAGCCACACTTTATTGCGTATACTTTTGGATGAAGGAATGTAACGGTATCCAGGAGGCGCGTTGGTCAACTGTTGTACTGGCGTGGTGTCCGCCCTCGTTGTTTACAGCAGTAATTTATACTGAAGGCTTGTATTTATTTTTGAGTTCGTCGGCTTTGCGGGCTTTTGAGGAAGAGCAATATGGCTGGGCTGCTCTTTGTGGGGCAATGGCAACAGCAACACGCCCGACGGGAATAGCACTGATTCCAGCTTTTTTAATTACTGCTTGGAAAGAGGGGCGATCGCTAATTGCCTATATTGCTGGTTTGACTGCTTCTGGGGGAATACTATTGTTTAGCCTCTATTGTGCCATTGAATTTGGCGATCCCCTGGCATTTGTGAATGCACAAAAGGGATGGCGCTCAACCCTGGGGTTTGATTGGCAGGGTTGGTGGAAAATGCTCATGCAAATTATAGTTGGTACCACCAATTGGCAACATGGCTGGTTAAAAGACCCCCTGCATCCTCTACTTTTTGCTGTCATCGTCGCCCTTGGTTATTTCATCTGGCGCTATCGTCAACGCTTGGGCGCGGTGAAAGTGGATTATGGCTTTGCAGCTTTATTTCTAATTTTATGGATAGTAGCGGGCGATCCGTTGATTAACACTATTTCGGTTTTGGGTGGTGCTTACTTGTTGTGGCACTTACGTGGGCAATTGACCCAAATGACTGTGATTTATGGTTTCTGTGGTTTAGGATTAATTTTTGCCTCTGGCGGAACCTGGTCGCTCAGTCGCATTGTTTACGGTATTGTCTCATTCAGCATCGCCCTTGGCGTGTTATTGTCTCGTCATTCTCGTTGGGGATACATAACCTTGTGCTTCTTTGCAATTTTACTTGCCAGTTTCTCTGTGCGGTTTGCTCAAGAACTCTGGGTAGGCTAGTGAATAATGGGTAATTACCAATTCTTAATCATTAATTACTAATTATTCATCTCCGTTTTTTCCCGGAGATCGTAAGATGATAAGGTTAAGAAAATATTAACAACAATTGTTGCTTGCAATTAGGAGTGAAAAAACAATTTTTTCAGCTTGGCACTGTCGGTTCAGCAGTCTGCATTAGTGCCCTGGTTTTATTTGCTTGCAGCAGTGTCCGACACGCACTGTTTCAATCAGGAGCCTTCGATATCGGAATTTATGACCAGGTAGTTTACTTAATCGGCCAGGGACAAGCGCCGATTTCTTCTATCCTTGGCTTTCATCACATGGGTAACCATGCAGCTTGGGCAGTCTATCCATTGGCTCTACTCTACAAAATTTACCCAAGTGCCTACTGGCTATTAGCTGTGCAAGCTATTTCCTTGGCTTTAGGTGCATTGCCCACTTACCATCTTAGTCGTCAAGCAGGACTGAAAGAAAGCCAAGCAGTGGCAATGGCAGTAGTTTACCTGCTGTATCCGTTAATTTTTAATGTCAACTTGTATGAGTTCCACCCAGAAGTAATGGCCATACCTGTATTTCTGGGTTCAATTTGGGCAGCACGGCAAGGTAAGACGGAATGGTTTTGTTTAGGTGCGATCTTTGTTTTGGGCTGTAAAGCCGTGTTATCGCTAACAGTGGCAGCAATGGGTATCTGGTTACTACTGTTTGAAAAACGGCGATTTTGTGGATTATTTGCTCTATTGGCTGGTATTAGCTGGTTTTTAATTGCTAGCCAAATAATTATTCCCTTTTTCAGCAATAATGAAGCAGCAGCAGTAGCTCGCTACACTTATCTAGGTGATTCAGTTTTTGAGATCGCCCGTAATTTGGTTTTAAAGCCAGGGTTGGTGTTGGGGAAAATATTTTCACTCGCAACTCTGGAATATCTAGCATTGTTGATTGCGCCGGTAATTTGGGGACTTGCGCCACAACATTTGACTCCTTTGGTGAGTGTTATCCCAGTGCTAGTGGTAAATTCTCTTTCTGAATTACATGTACAACGAGATTTAACTCAACAATATTCACTACCAGTATTGCCTTTTCTATTGTTAAGTGTAATTTCTACTCTCGCTGCTGGTAGAGGATGGCTGCGTACTAGAAAGGCTATGATTCTGTGGGTAGTGGTGGCTTTCTTTGCATTCGCAAAGTACGGCAATTTTTGGTCTGTATACTTAGGCGAACTCGATACTTGGCAAGCAACCCGACAAGCGATCGCCCAAGTTCAAACTCAAGGCGCTGTTTTAACTACCCACAGCATAACTCCGCATTTAACCCACCGCTCCCAAATTCAATATGTTGACGATCAAATTCCGCCACCTGCTGATTTAAATCATTTTGACTACATATTGCTCAATCTCCGTCATCCCGGAGGTGGTGGCAATTCAGAGGTAGTTAGCAAATTAATTAATCAATTAAAAGATAATGCATTGTTTCAACTAAGGTACCAGCGTGATGATGTTTATTTATTTGTGAAGAAGTCTTAGCTAAAAAATTAGATAGCAGTTAGTAGATAGTAGTTAGTAGTTGGTTGTTAACTACTAACCACTAACCACTAACTAATAACTATTTACAATTGTCATGAGTATGCTCAGATGTAAAAATATTCTTTTGCAGCTGTTAAGTATAGTTCTGTTTGTTGGCTTGGTAATTCTCATTCGGTTTCAGCCGATCGCGCAAACTTTTGAATTCGACTATGATGAAGGTTTTAATTTGATGAAAGCCTTTCTTTACTCACAAGGTTTTGCTCTCTATACCGAAATTTGGAACGACCAACCACCTGTTTTTACTATTCTTTTATCGCATTGGTTAAAAATATTTGGTAACTCAATATTTGCTGCCCGCTTGTTAACACTTCTCTTTTCAGCACTATTAATATGGTGCTTTTATCAAATTATTCGCCTTACCATAGGAAGTTTAGCAGCTTTAGTAGCCACTATTTTATTATTCACTTCTTGGCTATATATTCGTCTCAGTATTTCCGTGATGATTGGTATTCCATCGCTTGCATTAGCAATGCTATCTATTTATTTTTTGTATTTGTATAAAATAAATTATTATAGTTTATATCTAGTTTTATCTGGTGGTTTTCTCGCCCTATCTTTGCAAACAAAATTATTTACTCTTTTTTTAATACCTCTAATACTTTTTGAACTCTTAATTTTACCAAGCAAATATATTGATAAGTTAAAAAATATTGCATTATGGTTAACATCTTTGGTATTTGTTTATATATTGCTTGGTTTACAATATCAACAATTTTGGAATTACGAACAACTACTTGTCACTCACTTCAACCAACCGTCAGATTTAAGGCTAGAAAACTTTAATAATCTCAAATATCTCAATTACATGATTAGTCAAGATTATGATTATATATTTCTTGCTTTCATCGGTATTTGGGCTATTTTTTCCAAAAAACAAAAAAATGGTATTTTCCCGTTCGCATGGCTAGTTACTGCTACATTAATTTTACTTAAACATCAACCGATTTGGTATCATTATTACCCTTTGCTCGCTATTCCCATATGTTGGTTGGCTGCTTATGGATTTGATTTATTCACTGATTCAGTGATACCAAAAAATCATAGTAAATTTAATAGTAAATTTAATTTCATAAATCTGAAGATACTTACAATTCCTTATATTTTTATTTTAATTCTGATTTACTTAATTATTATAACTCCTCCTAACCCTCGAGGAACTGTACCTAAGAATATGGAAATTGTACAGATGGTTTTAAAATATAAAAATTCCACCCAATGGATATTTACGGATAATCCTATCTATGGATTTTATGCCGGTTTACGCGTACCTCCAGAAATTGCTGTGATGTCATATAAAAGATTGAATTCTGGAGATTTAACATCAACAAAAATGCTTGCTGTTTTACAAGATTATCGTCCTGAGCAAATTATCCTAACCAGATGGACTGGTCAAATTAAGAGCGATCGCAATCTCATGAATTATATCAAGGATAATTACTCTAGAACTTACAGCAATCATCTAGAAACTGAGGAACATTATGTTTTGAAGTAACCCTGCCGCAAAATTGCTCCTTTTTCTAGTGAAATCTAGTGAATTTAATCAATTTTCATTTTCTGCCACAATTGTTCATATAAATACTATCAATTTATGGATAATCTCTGAAGATAATAATTAATACTATTTCAGTAGTAGCTCTCAATTTTATAGACTATTTAATTTCAGTGGTTATTTATCTTGAGAGAGGAGTGAAATGCACAAATTATTACATATAAATGACAGCGTCACAGCCATAGGTCCAAGGATGAATCAAGGAGTTTAAAACATTCATGCTTATGGCTCAAGTTCAGATATTTATCAAAAAAAGTTTATGGGAAAATGATCTTATTTTTCCAACAGCAATTTGGCTTGTCAGCCGATTATTTATTTGGACTGCCATGTTGTTGCTCGCACCCAATCTACCCAAACCTGAAGATGGAATTATTCCCAGCTTTGGTTGGGGAGTATTTCATGCTTGGGATAGCGTACACTATCACAACATAGCTACATCTGGGTATGAATTTGTCAATGACGGACGTCAACATAATATTGCTTTTTTCCCATTGTTTCCTTTAATGCTTCGTGCTGTTATGAGCCTGGGCTTATCATTTGAAGTTGCAGGCTTACTCGTAAATAACCTCGCATTCCTTGCAGCACTTTACTGTGTTTATTTTTGGGTTTTAGAACATCATGGTACAAACAGCGCCCGCTGGGCTACCACTGTCGTAGCTTGGTGTCCTCTGTCTCTATTCGGGACAGTC
>JANZYY010000248.1 GCA_026419705.1 Fischerella sp. | reverse complement strand
GTTGGGATTAATGCTAGGTATTATCGCTACTGTGTGGGCTTTCTTTCTACAAAAGAATCTACAGGTGGCGATCGCAGTTGGTTGCACTCTTGTAGCTATTTCTGTTTTGGCTTCTGTCTCTGGTTCTGCATTGCCATTTTTATTCCGCTTATTCCGTTTGGATCCGGCTTTGATGTCAGCACCATTTATCACTACAGCAGTGGATGTACTTGGTGTTTTAATCTACTTCTATCTAGCGCGGGCAATATTAAATATATGAATTCTCAGGATTCTTAAAGTTCTGATTCGCTTTCAGGAGCAACGATTTCGCCTTCACCCAAATTCAGTACCATCTCTTGGTCTGTAATTAATTCACTCAGTTCTTTAACTTGTAAATTCATGCCTTCACAAGCTTTTCGTAGTTCTTGCGCAAATCTATTTAAATCATCGCCGTAACCACATTGGTAAGCAGCAGTTTCTATGCCTTGCTTGGCATTTGCTCTTGCACAATCCACTAATTCCGTACCTTGCAATGGTATTTGAGATGGCATGGTCGCAGTTAATATTTATATAAATTTATAAGTTTTCTCTGCTATATTAACAATAATTCTATATAAACTCATCCCTCTAATGAAAGGTAAAAGGTAAAAACCAAAAATCTATCCTTTTACCTTTTTCTTTTGTTCCTAGCCGTTAACTACTACACCACCATTCGGATGTAGTACCTGACCAGACATATACGAAGAATCGTCCGATGCTAAAAATACATAGCTGGGGGCAATTTCTTCTGGTTGTCCTGCCCGTTTCATAGGTACTTGTTCGCCGAAGCCGGCAACTTTTTCTTCTGGAAAAGTTGCGGGTATTAGGGGTGTCCAAATTGGACCTGGGGCTACAGCATTAACGCGGATTCCCTTTTCTACCAAACTTTGGGATAGAGAACGAGTAAAGGCAACAATTGCACCTTTTGTAGAAGAATAATCAAGTAGTTCTGGACTGCCTTTATAAGCGGTGACCGAAGTAGTATTGATGATGGTGCTACCTTCTTTGAGATGTTTCATTGCTGCTTTTGTCAAGAAAAACATTGAGAAAATATTAGTGCGAAAAGTTCGCTCTAGTTGTTCTTTACTAATATCTTCAATGCTTTTTTGTGGATGCTGCTCAGCAGCGTTGTTGATCAGTATATCAAGTTTACCAAACTCATCCACTGTTTGTTGGACAGCATGCTGACAAAAGCTTTCATCACCGATATCACCAGATATAGTGACTGCACGCCGTCCTTGTGATTCTACTAAATGTTTCGTTTCTTTAGCATCGTCATGTTCTTTTAAATAAACGATCGCCACATCTGCACCCTCTTTCGCAAATGCGATTGCTACAGCACGACCAATACCGCTATCTCCTCCAGTAATCAATGCGATTTTATTTTTTAACTTGCCACTTCCCTGATACTGGGGATCGTCTGCTTTCGGTTTTGGCCTCATCTCTGACTCAATACCTGGTTGTTGTGCTTGCTGCTGTGGTGGTTGTAATGATTGTTCTTCTGGCATATATCATTCCTTTGAAGTAGTTATTGGTTAGTGGATAGGAGGTGGATAGTGTTTAGCAACAAATTACTAACTACTAACCACTAACTACTAACTAGTAACTAGTATTTTCAAAAGTAAACCTTGGATCGAAAATTCAATCCAAGGTTAATTATTAACGCTTGTGCTTGCACTCTTTGAACGCCGGTGAATTTTGATATCCCACAACTAGAGTGCTTACTGTACTCATTGCCCCTGGAGCAAAAGCATACAGATGAAAATTAGATAATTCCTCGTTACTCCTCAAGTACAATATTTATTTAATCGGGGAACCTCAACACACAACATTTATTGGTCATTTCTGCATCTAAATTAACTGTTTTTTGACTACAATTTATCATTCTCTAGATATAAAGCAAGTTAGAATATATCAATCTTGAGAAATAAATATAACCTGTAAAATTTCGCTCTCCTAAGTATAGCTTAGGTAATAAATTCCACACTTATATTTGGAAGGAGCGTCATGGATGATTGATGATAAACTCAATTGAAATTAGCAATCACCTTTTTCTATTGCTGAGATATTATTTTTCATGAATCTTTCCGAACTGTTCGCAAAAGAAAATAATGTAAGAGTATCAAGGCTTCATAGAAACTCGTCAATGAAGAATTTGATTTTCTTTAACAAATTGTGGTCAGTGATTATTCTTTAGGATATATCTGAAATTAATAAAACCCGCTGAGGGAGGAAAGCAGGGGTAATCTTATGCAAATTCTAAACGTTTCTAATTTGGAGCAAATCGACGATTTTCAGCTTCTTCAGGCAAGTTTGCGCGATCGCTGGCAAAGCATTGAAAGTTATGGTGAAAACAGCGATGTGGATATATTAGTCGTTCCTTCCCTTAGTATCGACCAGCGAGAACTCAAAAAAATTGAAGGCTACGAACATTATGAAGAAAGACTATTATTTTCTTTAATTCGCTTGTGGAATCCCCGCAATAGACTCATATATATCACGTCTGTACCACTACATCCCAGCATCATCGACTACTATTTACAGCTTTTACCGGGTATCCCCTTTTCTCACGCTCGTAATCGCTTGCTGCTACTATCTACTTATGATTCTTCCCTCAAGCCCCTCAGCCAAAAAATTTTAGAACGCCCCCGCTTGCTGCATCGCATTCGCCAAGCCTTAAGGTTAGACAAGTCATTTATGATCTGCTATAATTCTACTCCGTTAGAAGTAGAATTATCTTTAAAATTAAATGTACCATTGTACGCTGCTGCCCCAGAGTTGCAGATTTGGGGGACGAAAAGTGGCAGTCGCCAAATCTTTGCCGAAAGTGGAGTACCGCATCCAGATGGCAGCAGCAGGGTTATGAGTGTGGCGGATTTGGCAGAAGCAGCTGCTGATTTGTGGGAACGCCAGCCGACATTAAAAAGAATGGTGATCAAACTCAACGAAGGCATTTCCGGAGAAGGGAATGCAATGTTAGACTTAAGAGCAATTGCGGATTTAGCACCTCCTCATGGTTCTCACACCCAAAGGGTAGCAGCAATTAGCGATTGCTTTCCGAAGCTGCGTTTTCAAGCCAAACAAGAGACTTGGGAGAATTTTTCGGGACGGATTGCCGAATTAGGAGCAATTGTAGAGGCTTTTGTAGAGGGGGAAATCAAGCGATCGCCCAGCGTGCAAGGACGCATCACCCCCTTAGGCGAGGTAGATATTCTGTCTACCCACGACCAAATTCTGGGAGGACCAGACGGACAAGTTTATCTGGGTTGTCGATTCCCTGCTGATGAAGCCTATCGACTGCAAATACAGCAATTAGGCTTAAAAATTGGCAAAAAACTAGCAGAAAAAGGTGCATTAGAAAGATATGGAGTTGATTTTATAGCTGTTCTTCAAGAGGATGGACAATGGGATCTGCAAGCAATTGAAATCAACCTACGTAAAGGCGGGACTACCCATCCTTTTATGACCTTGAAATTATTAACTAACGGTCGCTACGAACCTTCTACAGGCTTGTTTTACTCTCAACAAGGGCGTCCCAAATACTATATTGCTACCGACAACCTCCAAAAAGACCGCTATCAAGGATTGCTACCCAATGACTTAATGGATATCATTGCCCATCACAGACTGCATTTTGACACTGGTACAGAAACAGGTACAGTATTTCATCTCATGGGTTGTCTTTCCCAGTTTGGTAAGTTGGGATTAACCAGCATTGGCGATTCTCCGCAACAGGCAGAAGATATTTATAATAATGTCGTCAAAGTTCTGGATGAAGAGACCTACAGCAACGATAGCAACTTTTCTTATTTCTCAGAACGGGTTTTTCCCATTGCTTGGGATGGATTTAGTTATTAGGAGGATTGTTAGTGGTTAGTAGTTAGTAGTTAGTAGTTGGTAGATAGTAGTTAGTAGTTAGTAGTCAGTAGTTGATTGTTCTTGTAACCACTATCCACATATCCACTAACCACTATCCACTAACTATTCCCCCATTGTGTACAATCAACTCAGCCTTTGTCTTTGAGGGGTTGTGTCTAACCAGAGTGAGATTCACTGCATAAATCCTGATTGTCTGCGTCCTTATCCCCAGCCTTGGGGAAACAAGTTCTGTAACTGTTGTGGCGCACCGCTACGGCTGATAGATCGTTATATCCCGACAGCGCGTTTAGGTTCGGGAGGTTTTGCCCAAATTTACACGGTTTGGGATCAAAAGACGCAAACAGAAAAGGTGCTGAAGGTGCTGATCGAAGATTCACCAAAAGCATTGGAATTATTTGCCCAGGAAGCAGTGGTTTTAAGCAGTTTGCGACATCCAGGCGTTCCCAGAGTCGAGTCAGATGGTTACTTTCAACATATTTGGTCTCATTCCCAAAAAGAGCAAATTTTGCCTTGTTTGGTGATGGAAAAAATCAACGGGCTGACTCTGGAAGATATACTATATCAATACTATCCCCAGGGATGTCCACAACAGGTGGTGTTAAACTGGTTAACCCAAGCCGTGGAGATTCTGCAACATTTGCACCAACGTCATATCATTCACCGTGACATCAAACCTTCTAATTTGATGCTGCGTACTTCACCTCAGTCCTCTCCTGACCGGGAGAGGGAATGGGGAGGTCAGCTGGTACTAATTGATTTTGGTGGGGCGAAACAATTTGATCGAGCAGTTGTGAAGTCTTTACCGCGATCTACAAAATTGTTTTCTTCTGGCTACAGTCCACCAGAACAATTGATTGGTGGGAATATTGGACCTACGGTTGATTTTTATGCGCTGGGTCGCACAATGATTGAATTGCTGACTGGTAAACACCCGGCGGATTTAGAAGATCCAGTCACAGGAGAATTAAACTGGCGCAAACACGTTCAAGTTAACTCCCAGCTTGCTGATTTGCTGGATGACATGATGCATGAAGATGCGCGCTCGCGTCCAGCAAACGCGAAAATTATTCAAAGACGTTTAGCCCAAATTCACAAAGCAGTACCCAACAAGATTAGACCGATTAGGAGCATAACCCAGATTCTGAGATTTTTATCCCAATTAGGAAGAACTATTCACAAAGGGGTTATTAATTCTACTCAAATTATCAGAAAAATTACTACTCTTGCATTCAGAGCGATCGCCTTTATCCTACGGGCATGTCTAGATACAATCTGGACAATGATTCTAAGTAGTATTAGTGCTTGTGTAGGTACATTCATTGGCTACACTTTAGCATATCACACAAGCTGGGGCTTAGAAGCTGGCAAATTTTTGTCCACTCACCTAGCTGTATTGCTGGGCAACACCGAACCTGATTTGGGGTCAGAGATGCTTTTATTTGCAGGTGCTGGCTGGGGAACTGCTTGGGGACTTGTCGCGGCGGGAGGTTATCGTCAACGACGGCGGTTTCTGGTAGCTTCGCTCATGGGGATTGCTAGCTATAGCTTCGGCTGGTTCATCTTGCAGTTAATGATACCAAAAGAAGGCAGTGAAGGATTGGTAGCATTTATTTTAGCTGCTGTTTCCCTACTTACCCTGGGGTTGGGACTTCGCAGTCATCACATGGTCCATGCTGTCATGGCTGCTTTTGGTACCGCGCTTGGGTTTGCGTTTTTGATGAGCACCGGACAACAACCATCAACTATGTTCGACAACAATTGGCACAGTTTATTATGCAAGGTCGCTTTTTTTAGTGCGATCGGCGTCTTCATCAGTTTCTGGTTGGGAGTGAGTCATTACCTAGTTGTACCTGGGTTACGCTTTTTGGGTTGGCGTCAATAGAAGTAGGGAATAGGGGATAGGGGATAGGGAATGGGGAAGAGTAGGGGAGTGATATAGCTACTAAACACCAACCACTAACTACTAACCCTAACCCCTAACTACCTACACCGTAACTTTTTCTAACATTAATTTAGAACCCTTTAGCGGTTCTGGTACGGGGATGGGGTAATCGCCGGTAAAGCAGGCGGAACAAAAGCTTTGGGGATCTTCTCGTGTTGCTGTTAACATTCCTTCCCAGCTTAGATATGCGAGACTGTCTACCTCTAGTTGCTTGGCAATTTCTTCTACTGATTTAGTAGCAGCAATGAGTTGATCCTGGCTATCGGTATCAATACCATAGAAGCAGGGGTGAGTCACTGGTGGCGAGGAAATTCGCATATGTACTTCTAATGCACCGGCCTCACGCAAGGTTTTGACGAGTTTGCGGCTAGTAGTTCCCCTGACAATCGAGTCATCAACAATTACCACTCGTTTGCCATACAATACATCTTTGAGTGGGTTGAGCTTCATACGGATGCCGGATTCCCGCATGGTTTGGGTAGGTTGAATAAAGGTACGCCCAACGTAGCGATTTTTAATCAGTCCTTCTGCGTAGGAGATACCGGAGGCTTGAGAAAAGCCAATGGCGGCGGGAACACCAGAATCAGGAACACCAATGACAATATCAGCATCAGCAGGAGATTCTTGTGCTAATTGCCGCCCTAACCGCATTCTGTAGCTATACAAACTTTCGTTGTGCATGATGCTGTCGGGGCGAGCGAAGTAAATCATCTCAAAGATACACAATTTCCGTTGCTGCGGTTGATGCCATTGATAAGAAGCCAAACCTGCTTCTGTAATCCAAACTAACTCGCCTGGTTGTACATCTCGCAGGTATTCGGCGCCAATGATGTCTAAACCACAAGTTTCAGAAGCAAGCACGTAACGCACTGGCTCGCTTGTCAAAGTACCGATGACTAAGGGGCGAATCCCATTGGGATCGCGAATACCCATGACGCCCACAGGTGTACCAATCACTAAACTGAATGCTCCAGCGAGGCGATCGCAAGCTTTCATGCTACCCTCTAGCCAGTTGCTACCTGCGTCAATTTCTTCGGCGATCGCAAAAGCAATCATTTCGGAATCGGTCGTGGTGATCAAGTTGCAGTTTTTCTGCAATAACTCTTCTCGCAACTGTTTGACATTGACTAAATTACCGTTATGTGCCAAAGCTAATTTACCTAAGCGAGTATCGACAACAGCGGGCTGGGCGTTCACTTTGCGACTGGAACCTGTTGTGGAATAACGAGTATGACCAACACCTATGTGACCGGATAAGTTGCTTAATATTGCTTCGTTAAAGACTTGAGATACCAATCCCATGTCTTTGTGCAGGTGTACTTGTTCACCATCAAAAGTGGCAATGCCAGCAGATTCTTGCCCCCGATGTTGGAGAGCATATAGTCCTAAATAAGTCAATTTTGAGGCTTCCGGACAACCATATATGCCGAATAAGCCACAATGGTGCAGTATGGGCATAGGCCAAACTCCTCTATTATAGGACTTTACTAGCTTAACTT
>JANZYY010000247.1 GCA_026419705.1 Fischerella sp. | reverse complement strand
GAATTGGTTTACACAGTAGCACAGATGGTAATTGAGGCAGGTGGTAAGCCATTTTTGGGTGACAGTCCTGCTTTTGGCAGCGCTAGGGGAGTTGCTGTTGCAAATGGCTATCTGCCGCTTATAGAAGAACTTAATCTCCCAATTATAGATTTCCACGGGCATCGTTACCAAACTGTCAGTAAGGAGTTTAACCATCTGCTACTTTCCAAAGAAGCAATGGAGGCAGATGTAGTGATTAATCTCCCGAAAGTGAAATCTCACGTCCAACTAGTACTGACCTTAGGGGTGAAAAACTTGTTTGGTTGTGTCCCTGGCAAAATGAAAGCCTGGTGGCACATGGAAGCTGGCAAAGATGCGAACAGATTTGCAGAAATGTTAGTAGAAACTGCCAGGGCAATTAATCCCCATTTGACCATATTAGATGGTATCATTGGTCACGAAGGTAATGGTCCCAGTGGCGGTGAACCACGTCTGCTAGGTATTTTAGGGGCATCAACAGATGTATTTGCTTTAGATCGGACAATAGTAGAAATACTCAGCGTGCCAGCGATACAAGTACCGACTGTAGCTGCATCCATGCGGCTAGGGGTTTGTCCGGAGCTAGAGGCTATCTATTATTCTCATTTGCATCCCAGTTTATTACAAATAGATGATTGGCTGTTACCGGACAAGTTTATTCCGATCGATTTTGGTATGCCTCGCGTGATTAAGTCTACGTTCAAACATCTTTACATTCGATTTATTAAGGAACCAATAAGTGCTAGTGGTAAACGTTAGAAGTTTTAAGGACTTTACTTTTACCCCAGTCAAAGGCCTGCCCTTTCACTTTTTCCTAAAATAGCAAGAAGTCTAGTGCCTGATGCTAGCAATAAGTGCATATTCTGCTACAACAATCTCAAAATCAGCAAAGTAAGCTGAAAATACCCTCCGATTGCTTAACCAGACCGCCCTACTCAACTAGTGGCGGTTTTTTTAACTTTGGTTGATTGATTGTTTATAAGAAAATATTAAGAAAATATACTAGTGAATTCTTATGACTGTCTCTTGCATGAATGTTTTTGAGTGCAATCGCTGAACCAGAATCCCAAATGCAAGATTTTTATCTGTATTTATTCAGAGTTAATTTATAGCAACATATCCTGATGACCAGACGCGCTGTTGGAAGCGTCTCTACAATGTTGTCTGCGATCGCGGTATTTATATCAAAGTTGATAAAATTTTCAGCAATAATACTTATTCAATTAACAAAACATCGATGCATATTCAGTGCTTTTTCGGTAAATAAATAATGTATAGCAATCCGATTTGATTTCTGAACTTATTCGTGAGGGCAGGGAACAGGGAACGGATAACAGGGAACAAAAAGTATACTGAGTTTTTTTTCAAAAATCAAATAGGAGTCCTGTATAAAAAATAAGTATATATTTCTAAGCTAAAATAATAAAAGTGTGAGAGATAAAACTGTATATAAACTTACATTTTTATCTCAGAGATAATTGAAAAATGTAATTATTGATGCTATAAATTTATTCATATTGAATACAGATATGACGAAATATCATAGGAAAGGTTGCAAAAATAGTTACGCAATTACTACGATTTTCCGAGAAGTGGATTAGGGTCAAGTTTTTTGACTCCAATAAATTTAGGATGATACTTTCAAAAATGAGGACAATGCTTGACGACTAGAATATATACGGTTAAAAAATAGCTAAAATAGTAGTTAGGCTCTTCAAAAAGAGTCAGTCTACAGTCTACAACTGATGTAACTAAATTGATCTTTTATGGACTCAAACAGTCAGTCTGCCGATTCATCCGACACGTATTCCCATCGCGTGGCAGACATTGTGGGAACTTTGATCGGTCTGTTAACTTTGACAATACCCTTGTTTGTCATTGCTAAT
Source organism: Fischerella sp. (assembly GCA_026419705.1). Classification (GTDB taxonomy): domain Bacteria; phylum Cyanobacteriota; class Cyanobacteriia; order Cyanobacteriales; family Nostocaceae; genus PCC9605. The sequence continues at coordinate 5,436 of JANZYY010000247.1, read as the reverse complement.
TACTCTTCAAGCAATGTTCCGAATCATCAGCCACCTCTCACATACAACCTCAAAAATGAGTGAAAATTAACAAGTGGAAATAACGCTACTGATTTTCAAAACTAGTGAAGCGGGTAACAGTGATAGTTAGTTTTGTGATTGCTTGTTAAATAAACCCTCAGAGAAATCGAAGTGCTGAGAAGCCTTTGCTCCCTACTACTTTGTTGGTGGTGAGTACTTAAGTACTCACTACGAACTATGTGTAGTTCTATTTTTGAGAGTTGGTATTACACCACTTGCAAAAACCCTGGCCTTCGGCGTAGGGTACCCGGAGGGCTAATTGCAGAGTAGGGTTGGAGACTAAGTCAGCTGAGTTTTGTTGGTTGTAGGTAGGTCTGAATATATTTCGTAGAACGGATGTGTCCCTATTGGCCCTAAAATTCTACACGGGGAACCAACAAAGGCAGTACCCATGTTTCACTGTTAACTCAGGAGTTTTGTTGTGGACTTATCCCGTATTCCTGCTCAACCCAAACCGGGTATAATAAACGTCCTGATTGAAATTCCAGGCGGGAGTAAAAATAAATACGAATTTGACAAAGACTTGCAGGCTTTTGCTTTAGACCGCGTGCTTTATTCATCAGTACAATACCCATACGACTATGGCTTTGTACCCAACACTTTGGCTGATGATGGCGACCCACTGGATGGTATGGTAATCATGGATCAACCTACTTTTCCAGGGTGTATAATTGCCGCACGACCAATTGGTATGCTAGAAATGATAGACAGTGGCGATCGCGATGAAAAAATTCTTTGTGTTCCTGACAAAGATCCTCGCTACGCTAATGTCAAATCTATCAATGACATAGCCTCACACCGATTAGAAGAAATAGCTGAATTTTTCCGTACGTATAAAAATCTGGAAAGAAAGGTGACGGAAATTCTGGGTTGGCATGATATTGATAAAGTCATGCCTTTGGTAGAAAAATGCATCAAAGCCGGTAGCAAATAAGTTTGGGAAAGTGGTTCTGAAACTACGTGGAAATTTCTACCAGCCAAGCGGAGGTGAAGGCTAAAGCTTAATCCGACTTCGTCGAAAGGCAGAAAGAAGTACGCATGGTGAAGTCATTCACGTCAAGTAGACACACAGGAACCAGTTAGGGTGGTAGGGATTCGGGTGCAAGCTCATAAATGAGATTAGCTAGAAGAATTTTAAAAGCATTACCCTTGGCTCGGCTTCCTACGAGCGCCGGCGAGATGCGTAACACAACAAAGAAAGCATCTTGACTCTCAAACCCTACCCTGACTGTCTACCAATGGATACGTCGCTTTGCGTCCACCACTGACTGCCTTTTTCATAACTGCTTTATTGCCATAAAATCCTAAACTCCATGCAGCGCACGCTTCTTATCGCAAAAATTCACAATTGCACTCTCACGGCAGCGAACATCAACTACGTGGGTAGTATTAGTATCGATCGCATTTTGATGGAGAAAGCTGGTATCTTACCTTATGAGCAGGTGCAAGTAGTGAACATCACCAATGGCCAGCGCTTCATAACTTATGCGATTCCAGCTCCAGCAAATTCTGGAGCTATTGAGCTAAATGGGGCTGCGGCACGTCTAGGCATTACAGGCGATCGCTTGATTATAATGTCTTACGGGCAGTTCACCACGGAAGAGTTAAAAACTTACTCTCCTACTGTTGTCATTGTGGATGAAAACAACCGCATTTTGGAAGTTCGGTACCACGATGACCTGCTCAGTCAGACTTAGTTGCAAAAAAGATGTCAAATTTTGAGCTGTCACCTCCCCAGAACCACATAAATAAACAGCAAATTACCCAGGATCCCAAGCAAGAAGGGAAATTTGTAGTCAGATTCTGGGGTGTGCGGGGTTTAATTCCCACCCCAGGTGGCAATACTAGCTGCTATGGTGGTAATACTGCCTGTGTAGAGATGCGTGTTGCTGACAAGCATTTAGTTTTTGATGGAGGTACAGGTTTACGCCTACTAGGAAAAAGTTGGCTAGAAATACAACAGCCACTAGAAGCTCATTTATTTTTTACTAACTCCCAATCAAATCGTATCCAAGGCTTTCCATTCTTTGCTCCTGCGTTTGTTCCGAAAAACAGTTTTCATATCTATGGGACAGCAGCTTCAAACGGAGCCTCTATAAAGCAGTGCTTGTGCGATCAGATGCTGCTACCGCACTTTCCTTACCCTTTACAGGTAATGCAGTCGGAATTGCAGTTTCATAATTTGATCGCGGGTAAAGCGGTGAAACTAGATGATGTCACGATTACAACAGCATTAATCAATCAAACCCAAAAGTCGATTGGCTATCAAGTCAGCTGGCAAAACTATAGTGTTGCTTACGTCACGGATTTGCATCAGGATGCTGATGAAACGGAGCAAAGACGGATTCTACAGTTAACAGAAGGTGTTGATTTGCTAATTGCTAATCTCACCACTCCTCCAACATTCCATAAAGTTGACTATAGTGATTCACACTGGCAGACTGCTGTTGATTTAGCTGTTGCATCTGGTGTGAAACAATTAGTACTTTCTCACTACCATCCAGATGACTATGATGATTTCCTCGATCGGGTACAAATAGAAATTGCATCTGCTTTCCCTAAAGCCTCAATAGCTCACGAAGGATTAGTTTTAGTTGTTGCTTAGCTAATGACTTTGCGAATCAGATTAGTAATTCAAAATTCACTCATCAAATATTTAAAACTCAAACACGTTTATATCTGGGCTAGTCTATAGATGAATTTTAATTTTATTTAAAAAAATGTTAAGGCTTATCACAGACTTTGACGGCCCAATTATAGATGTTTCAGAACGGTATTACCGCGTCTATCAACTCTGCTTACAAAAAACTCGACGTCCAGATCAAAAAGTTAAAGAACTTTCCAAGCCAGAATTTTGGCAAATGAAACGATCGCGCGTATCTGAAAAACAAATCGCCATGATTTCTGGTTTGGATGAGGCGCAAGCGCAAGAATTTGCACAACTAAGGCGACAAACAGTACACACAGAACCTTACTTTCAATACGATCGCCTTGCTGTTGGTGCTGTAGAGACACTATTAAAAATCCAACGAACTGGAATTGATTTAGCAGTGATGACCATGCGTCGAGCTTGGGAACTAGATTATGCCTTCAAACAATATAATTTAGGCAGATTCTTTCCGGAGAATCGCTGCTATTGTCTAAGTAACGATTATGTCAAAACTCGTGACATTGATGATAAACCATTATTAATGGCACGAGCACTCAAGGAATTACCACCAGCTGCAGATACCTGGATGGTAGGAGACACAGAAGCTGATATCACTGCTGCCAAAAAGCACGGTATTAAAGCGATCGCTGTAGAAAGCGGCATCCGCGATCGCGCTCAATTAAAACTTTATCACCCCGATATAATCGTTAAAGATTTTAGCACAGCTGTTGATTTCATCCTGGAGCGGTCGCTGCAACCAATAGGAAATAGGTAATTGGTGATTGGTAATTTGTGATTGGTAATTGGTGATTGGTAATTGGGAAAAAGCCTTGTTATAGTTCTTCCCCAGTCCCTAGTACCCATTACCCATTACTTAATTACCGTAAAAAGCTGCTGATCAGCCACAACAATATAAATGTTATCACTGTCGAAAACTGGTTTGCATTCAGACTGATAAATTGCTGTATTTGCGGTATTACCCAGTTAGCAACCATTCCTCCAGCAATTAAGCCTGCGATTAGACCAGCTAGAGTGAATAAAACCGCTCGACCAAACTTACCTTCCTTGCGATTGAGAAAGTAAATACTAATACCTACACCAACCACCAGCACCATCTGTAAAATCTGATCGCCTCCAGCTTGGTAAAATACACTGATGGCGCTCAAACCCAAATACCAAACTCCAGGTAAAACAATCTCTGCTGGTGTTGGGTTATCCAACATTCTTTGCAGCCATGCAGGCGATTTCTCCCGAGGTGTGGGAGTTTCTGGAGGAGGTGGTTGTACCAGACGTTCTGGAAATCTAATACGCTCAGGCACTCTGATTTTACCTTCTTGGCGCATCCGCAAGCGATCCATCAAAATCGCATCATAAGCAGCTTCAATCATTTCTAGGCGTTTAGCATCACCACTGTATTGCTGCAAGAGGCGATTGCGAATATCCTGAATTTCATCGAAGCTAGCTTCCTCAGATACCCCAAGTTTTTCGTAGGGATTTTGCTCGCTCATGGGAGTTTGTTAGTTTAGCCTTAATCGGCAGCAGTCTTTTTTGCAGGAAAAATAATTTTAAGTTTTATGTCGATCAAAACCAAATGTTTTGGATCGATTTGTATATCTTACCTGGATAGTAACACGGGTAAGCACAATCGACCTGGTGATTTTAACTATAGACACTTTAACATATTGCTAGAACTCCGTGTATCCCCTCATGTCGTTCCCAATTTAGGGCTTTAATCTAGAATTTGAGCTAAAAATACCTACAAGGCTTTTTTATGAAAAAAATACCTTTTGTGTTTCATATTTGGCAGCAGGTGTACTATTGCCTTGTGCCATAAAGCCACGTATAGATTTAAAATTAAAGCGTTGAAATTACTAAGTAACTAGGATATGAAAGTGTCTTAATTTACTTAATTTTGTGGCTAAGGTAAGAATATCTGCTTACTAGAGACCAGGTTAACAATTATTAGCTCGAAACATTTCAGGGTGGCACGTTCGCAAGATTCGCGCTTTAATTGTCAAAAATCCTGATTAAACTAGTATTTAAATAATCAGGGAATCAGTGCCTTAACCTTGTGGATGATTATTTTCTCTCAAGCAAAAATGCGTTTTTAACGCATCCTGCATGTTAATCCTCATAAATTTTTGTACAAAGTGATGGTCATGGCTCCTGCCAAGATTCTTGTAGTTGATGACGACCCTGCGGTTCGCAATTTAATCCAACGCTTTTTAATGAAACAGAACTATCAGGTGGAGGCTGCTGAAGATGGTAAGACCGCCTTAGCTCTATTTGAGCAATTTAACCCAGACTTGGTAATATTAGATGTCAATTTACCAGATGTGATTGGGTTTAACCTCTGCCAAGAAATGCAAAGCCGCAACGGTGTTTTTGTTCTCATGTTGACTAGCCGCGCAGATGAAGCGGATAAGATCCGCGGCTTTTCTAAAGGCGCTGATGACTACCTCACCAAACCATTTGGTTTGGGAGAGCTAGAAGTCCGAGTCGCAGCTATTTTGCGGCGTCAGCGGGTTGTAACTACAGCAGAACAAAAACGCCTTGTATTTGAAAAGTTGATGATTGACCCAGTACGGCGAGAGGTAACGCTTAACAATGAACCAGTACCCCTAACTGCGCTCGAATTTGACTTGTTACATTTTTTAGCCAGTCATCCAGGTCGTGTTTGGCGAAGAGCCGAGTTAATCCAAGAAGTGTGGGACTATGAATACGTC
>JANZYY010000246.1 GCA_026419705.1 Fischerella sp. | reverse complement strand
GCTCCTGATAGTTCCACAGCAGTGCTCCATCCACAAACAAGGTTGTTCCAGTCACATAGTCAGCATCGGGTGAGGCTAGGAAAGCAACCAAGGAAGCTACATCCTCTGGTTTGCCTAATCGACCTAATGGGATATTGTTAAGCAGAGCATCCAGCTTTCCGGGGTCGTTCAAAAGCCTTTTGTTGATGGGTGTCTCAATTGCTCCTGGTGCGACATTATTGATTGTAATCCCAAAAGACCCTAGTTCAACCGCTAGGTTACGCATCATCATTTTCACACCGCCCTTGCTGATGCAGTAGGAAGTGAAGTGCGGAAATGGTAGTTCTTCATGCACTGAGCTAATATTGATAACTTTCCCAGGTCGCTTGGTCTTCATCAAGTGATGGACAATGGCTTGTGTCGCAAAAAACACACCTTTGAGGTTGACATTCAGCACACTGTCATAGTCTGCTTCTGTCACTTCCCAGAAAGAGGCATGTTTCTCAATGCCAGAGTTATTGACCAGAATGTCTAGCTTGCCAAAGTGTTCGATGCTAGAGCTAATGAGTCTACGCACCTCGCTAACGCTCCCCATGTCCGCTTGGATGATGTAGCCAGAACGTCCTGTGGCTTCTACTTTGCTCAGCGTTTCCTTGGCTCCCTCTGGATGACTGCGATAATTAATCGCGATATCTGCACCCTCCTGGGCGAGGCGTACAGCAATTGCCTGACCAATTCCTTGACTGCTTCCTGTCACCAAGGCTACTTTACCTTCCAGTTTCATGAGAGTGCTCCTTGTGGAATAGTGTAGCGATCGCCAATCCAAACCGAAGTACTTAAGCAAGTTTGTTATAATAAATACATAAAACCAGTCTTTTCTTCAGGAAGGATGTGTTTGTTTTTCTCCTCAGCTTTGACTTGTAAACACCGGCGAAGAATGTCCCCAACGTTGAATAAACACAAATTCCTCCAAAGGCTTACGCATCCGGGGTTCCATCTCTCGCAAACGTAAGTCTTCCGGCAGCTTTCGGGAATCGCCTAAGTACCCAATTGCCACGATCGATACTGGCTCGTAGCCTTGGGGAATGTGGAATAACGACTTTGCCCTGTCTGAATAAAATCCAGCGATATGATGCACAAACAGATCAAGGGCGATCGCTTGGATAGTTAGGTTTGCCGCCGCCATCCCGACATCATGAAAAGCATGTGGATTACCTTCCCCACCTCTTTTGGCATGGAGATTAGCAACTAAACGCATTAAATTTTCAATCGTGTCATCAGGATTTACAGGGTTAGGCGGGTCGAAATGAAGTTTGGCAACAGAAAGGATCAAAACCGGGGCATTCTGCGCCCAGCGTTTGTTTTCGTAAAAGATGCAGCTGAGCATACGCTCATACTCTGCCGGATGGTCTTTGGTGGCGACGATAAAGTTCCACGGCTGCTGATTGTAGGAAGACGGTGCCCAACGAGCAGCTTCTAATAAGGTGAGTAATTTCTCTGGCTCTACCTTACGGTCAGAGAAAGCCAGAGGACTCCGACGATTTCGGATCAGGTCATGAACTTTATATTGGATATTTGTAGGATTTTCCAGCAAGTTGTTTACTCCTTGATGCTGACAGTACAATTTAAATGCCTACACCAGATGTGGCACTTTGACATTTTTGAAAATACAACGGTAGTGTGGAACGTGAAAAAGTTTTGCTGTTAAAACTTCACGCTCACCTATGGCTAGCAGTCGAAACGCTGCTACAGCCATCATTGCGCCAAGTAGTGGAGCGATGCAGTAGAGCCACTGATCTTGCCAAAACCACGTAACTAAAGCTGGACCAAAGCTTCTGGCTGGATTTACACTCGTGCCAGATACGGGCGCTCCTAACCAGACCATTGTTGCCATGAGAAACCAGGTCATGAGTGGTGTCCAACGCATTAAGCGCTGACTGCTTACGAATATAAAAATGGACAATACCAGCAAAAAGGTCATACTTACCTCAGCTAGAAATACAAACCACAGAGGGTAAGCTGTCCCAGGCAAGGTTATACCATTACGGACACTAGCAGCATAATCTCCCCACACCAACACTAACAGTCCTGTACCCAGAATGGCGCCAAGAAACTGCCCAATCATGTATCCTGCTAGATCGTGATGGTGCATCTTACCTTGGAACCAAAATGCTAGCGACACGGCAGGATTGAGGTGCGCGCCACTCAGTTTCCCTAGTGGTGAAATCGCAACTAGTGAACCACTTCCAGCAAATAACAGTCCTGTAAGCAGCAAGCGGATGCTTCGATCGGGAATGAGATGTTCCATTGGTAAGCCCTTGCCAAAATTGAAGACTACGGCACTTAGTCCACAGAAGATCACAAACGCGGTTCCGAGAAGTTCTGCACCGTATTCAAGCCAGTGCAGTTGTCTGTTCTGTATAAAATAATTCTTGACCGTTTCTCCGATCGACTTCTGGGAGTGCCTCATTGCAGAGATACCTCCGTTTGTTTGTGTCTGGAATTTTCAATGACTTTCATTGAGAATACTTGAGTATTTCCTACGCAGATATCCGAGATATTTGGCGTTCTTTTTCATCTAAAGGAGTCGAAGATTGACTATGGATAGCTCTATTGCTTGCTTCTTGAGAGATAGGGACTCGACCGTAAGTTTCAGTTATAACTTTGAGGCGATCGCTAACCTCTAGTGTTAAAGCTGTGGACTGATATCGCCAACTCCAGTTACCTAAATCTTTGCCAGGAAAATTCATCCGAGCTTCAGTACCCAATCCCAAAATGTCCTGAAGAGGAACAATCGCCTGATTGGCGACAGAACTGTGCGCTAACCGAATTAAATCCCAGTGGATTCCCTCAGAACTAGTACAATTCAAATAAGATAGGACTGCCGCTCGATTTTGGGGTGATAGTTGATTGAACCACCCGACAGTCGTATCGTTATCATGGGTACCCGTGTAAACTACAAAGTTGCGCTCATAATTGAAAGGCAAAAAGCGCTGATCACCGTCTGAGCCAAAGGCGAACTGCAAAACTTTCATACCTGGAAATTCAAACTGGTCTCGCAGAGCCTCTACTTCTGGTGTAATTTCTCCCAGATCCTCGGCTATAATTGGCAGGAAGCCTAACTTCTGTTTGAGTACCTTAAAGAAGGCCTCCCCAGGAGCTTGAATCCACTTACCATTGATGGCAGTTGTTTCACCCTGCTTGACTGCCCAGAAAGCTTGGAAGCCTCGGAAGTGATCGATGCGAATCAAGTCTATATAATTCAGCATGGACTGAAAACGCTGCACCCACCACTTGAAGTCCTGCTGTTGTAGGTGCGTCCAGTTATAAACTGGGTTCCCCCACAACTGTCCAGTGGCGCTGAAGTAGTCTGGTGGTGTTCCTGCCATCAATGCAGGTTTACCCGTCTGTTCATCAAGGCAAAAGTTTTCGGGATTAGCCCAGACATCAGCGCTATCATGAGCTACATAGAAGGAAATATCCCCTATAATTTGGATACCACGCTGATTGGCATAGCGTTTCAGTTCCGTCCACTGGCAGAAAAACTCGAATTGCAGATATATGTGGTATAAAATTTTAGCACTTAACTTTTGCTGCCATTGCTTTATTGCTTCTGGCTGACGGTGCGCGATCGCTCTTTCCCAAGTATTCCAACTCGCACCCCCATGTGCATCCTTGAGCGCCATAAATAAGGCATAGTCATCTAACCAGTAGCTATTGCTCTCATAAAATTCTGAAAATTTCTTTTGCTCAACAGATGAAGTATTGGCTTTAAAGTTTTCACAGGCTTTTCTAAGCATTGGCATCTTCGTTTGGATGACCTGCGAAAAGTCAACTCTTTGGGTTGCAAACTTCGGCAGATTAGCAAAGTCTTCCTTTGCTAATAATCCCTTGTTTTGCAGTAGTTCTGGACTGATTAGTAAAGGATTTCCAGCCATCGCTGAATAAGATGCATAAGGAGAATTGCTATCTCCTGTTGGTCCCAAAGGCAATATCTGCCAAAGCTGCTGTCCACTCTCCACCAAAAAATCAACAAAGCGATAAGCCTCTAACCCCAAGTCGCCAATACCAAACCGACCAGGAAAAGATGTCGGGTGTAACAAAATTCCGCTAGCTCTGGGAAAAGGCATAATAAACCTCTAACAGAAAATCAAATAGTTGCTGCTTTTTGTGTCTGCAGGAAGGGTAAATACAACTCACTTTTTTGTCCCAAGATACTAATACCATTTCTGCAAATGCTTGATATTTATGATTCTCGTTAGCCCCCTTTGTAAGGCGGGTTGGAGGAATCTGAGATGTTTCAAAATTAAAGAGAATTCGTATAAATATTTAACTCTGCTTGTTCATCACAAATTGTTAATACATCTGGCTGAAAACGCTTAATAATCTTGATTTCAATCCCTTGAGCTTGCTCGCTTTTTAAATCTTCTACATAACCTAAGCAAGCTGTCTGCGCTTGTTCCAAGTTCTGAAAAGGACCAAAATAATATGTGCAGCGAGGCAATTTGGTGGTGATTTCCACCCACCAAGCTATCATGGGAGATAGTAATATCGATTTTATAAATGTTTGCAACTTCATGGAATTTGTTAAAAATACGCCAGGAAATTTGAAGTTTAGCATTTAATTTACTTGCTGATACTACAGAGAAAATCTGACGATACTGTGCAGGTATTTTCACTATCCAGCTTGCCAATGTAAAAACGTTTTAGCCAGGGAAGATTCGGTAGTAAAGGAGGAATTTAAATTTTTCGGCGATGAACTTTGTCAAACAAACTTTCAGAGCGCTTTTTCGGCTTAAGGAATTTTTTATGACTTGCCTAGATAAAAGCTGATAATCTAGTAAATGCCTTTGCTAAGATTCCCCCATGTTAAATCTTGTGCCTGGCAACCGTAAGTTGCGGTTATACAAACAAAACTCTCTTTCATGAATTTAAAGATCGGCGTCGCTAATTTTATTTATGCTGCAAAGCAGATGCGTACGCCTCCTGGGAGAGTTATTTTTTTGTCAAATTCTTCTTTAACTTCCTTATCTTCCCTGGATAAAATTTTGGCGATCGGCAATTTTGATTGTGGAGGGTTACTCTAGACGACATCCAAGCAAACAATGCGATCGCAGGGAACACGGGAGCAATGCGATCGCATTTCTATACGGTTAATTTCTAACCTTGTGTGACATTGTGATTGATAGAAACACTGAACAATTTGTCGTGATCAAGGGAGTGGTACCGAAATCTCTCAAGCTTCAATTCAAGATTCTTTGCATCCAGAAAAAATTGCAGATGAGTTCGGTTCTAGAAAATCTGATTGGGAAATGGATACAAGCAGGTGGACCTGTTCCTGAATACCTCGTCGATTTGTCTAGCTCCAACCAAGAAAATGAAGATGTCAAGGGATATATCCCAGAATCCCTAAAGCTTCAGTTCAAAGTCCTCTGTGCCCAAAAGGGAGTGACAATGTGTTCTGTTCTATATCACCTTGTCACTGAATGGGTGCAAACGGGTGGTTCTACTTCTGGGCGTTGCACAGAAGGCGGAATGTAGACGCACTCATAGACTGACCGCAGGAACTAAGTCACCGAGACGCCAATAATTGTAGTCCAAATAACTGTAAGTGTGAAGTTGAAAAATCAAGAATCTAAATTCTCACCTTCTGCGTAAGTGTGCGCTTCAGATGATTGGGTAAATTTATACTCCAAATCAGTAACGCCAGAGTCTCTATGTACTCACATTCCTATGACCTTAGGGACTTTTGCTAATGTATCATTATTGACATATCTCACTATTCAAGGGCAAGAGCCAGAGGCTCTTTAGTTCTCGTGACCAGGTTGAAGGGTGGTCACGAGGGTGATGGGCCATTGCAAGTAGCGTAAGATAAGATATGATCGGAGGTTTGTTATATAAATACTTTTTTATATATGGTCTATCGCATTAATTATGAGGGGTTTGTAGTGAGCGATAAATCCCTCAATGTTATCGCTCAATTTCAAGGGCTAAAGCCCTAACTACAAACTTTTACAACTTATCAAAATAGTTAACGATTTAAGATGAATAAGGTACAAAAGTTGGTCTTGAAGCCACTTCTGACTTCTATGTACTGAATTCTGGTGTATGAATACACAGAAACAAAGACGTAAACGCGGTGTGATTCTCAGTCTTGAAGGTTGGCAAAAACTTCGGGATGCAAGGCTTGAGTCAGAAAATAAGGAGAATTTTGGAGAAAGGTATACTCTTGAAGAGTTAAGTGAACGCACCGGATTAGATACAGGTACGATCGCGAAAGTACTGGCTCGCGAAGAAGGGGTTGACAAACGAACACTTGAGCGTTTTCTCGGAGCTTTTAATTTAGAATTAGATAGAAGTTTCTATTCAAACATTACCCAAAGTCACTTAGATTGGGGAGAAGCGATTGATACCTCCGTTTTTTACGGACGTACGGAAGAACTTGCTACCTTAGAGCAATTGCTCCTAGAGGATCGCTGCCGATTAGTGGCAATCCTGGGGATGGGGGGAATTGGTAAATCAGCTCTATCAGTAAAGCTTACAGAAAAGATTAAAAATAATTTTGAGTACGTTATCTGGCGATCGCTGCGAGAAGCTCCCCCAATTCAAGCGATCCTGGCTAACTTGATCCAGTTTTTGTCAGATGAACAGGAAACAGAAGCTAACTTACCAGAAAACGTATGCGACAGAATATCGCGACTAATTGATTATCTGCGCCAGTATCGCTGTCTGCTGATACTAGATAATATGGAGTCGATTTTGCGTGGTGGTAGTCGAGCCGGATTTTATCGAGAGGGATATGAATGGTATGGGGAGCTGCTCAGACGTGTGGGAGAAACATCTCACTCTAGTTGCTTGGTGCTGACAAGCCGGGAAAAACCGAAAGAAGTGGCCTTATTAGAAGGAAAAATATTATGCGTACGCTCATTCCAACTAAGTGGGATGAACTCGGTGGATGGGCTGGAAATCTTGAAAGTAAAGGGACTATGTGGAGTAGAAGAGGAATGTAAAGCAATAGTTGAGCGTTATGCAGGTAATCCATTAGCCCTAAAGATAGTAGCAACGGCTATTCTAGATGTCTTTGATGGCAAAATAAGTGAATTTTTGCAGCAAAAAACAGCTGTTTTTGGCGATATTCACGATATTTTAGAGCAGCAATTTGAGCGTTTGTCAGATTTAGAACAGGACATAATGTACTGGCTGGCAATTAATCGCGAGCCAGTTTCGCTATTAGAGTTGCAAGAAGATTTTGTCTCACCAATCCCGTCAAAAAAAATACTAGAAGCACTGGAGTCTCTGGTCAGGCGATCGCTGATTGAGAAAAGCACAGCACGCTTCACTCTACAACCTGTAGTGATGGAGTATGTGACTGACAGATTGGTGGATCAGG
>JANZYY010000245.1 GCA_026419705.1 Fischerella sp. | reverse complement strand
TCAACAAGACGATTGCCAAAATACCCCATGACACCAACCAAAACCACATCACCCGGTTCTGTAACATTGGCAATTGTTGCTTCCATTGCTGCTGTTCCCGTACCACTGATGGCAATTGTCAGGGGGTTCTCCGTTTGCCAGACATAACGTAGTAGCGACTGAATCTCATCCATAAGTGCCAGAAAAGCTGGATCGAGATGTCCTACTGGTGGAGTATTCATTGCTTGCAAAACTGCGGGATGAGCATTCGAGGGACCGGGACCCAACAGCAGGCGTTCTGGTATGGAAAGAAGCTCAAGTTGCGATCGCTGGTTGTGATTGATTGATATTGCTTGCCTCATACTTATATTTGTACTTACCGAAATGACAGTTATAAAGGCATCATAGCCTTTGAAGGAGCAGCAATAAAGCCGCACTCCATCACTCACATCAACAGGCTTAAGTAACAACACCCTTTGCAATGATGTGAAAATCTGCTATCGATTACCTGTTCCACATCTGCATAGCGATCGCAAGGTAGCGTTGCATGTATACAGCATGAATTTATTTTCTATAAAAATCTATAAACAAATAGAATAACTCTTGGTGTCTTAGTGACTTAGTGGTTCAATTTTCATCACCATATTCCCATGCGATGCTCCGAAACAGCAGTCTTTGACCATCGCAACGATTAGGTAACATCCAAATTACCAATAGACATCTCCACAAATTAATTGCGTGTTACCAAAATCCTTGACTAGACTCATAATAGCGCCTCTCCACTACTGCGTACCACTAGGTGCAGGTGGTGCAGCAGGTGTTACAGTTGGTGCTGTTTGTTGACGACGGCGTAAAGCATCCTGTAACCTATTTCCAGTATTGCTATTATTGGGAGTATTTGCTGTTCTGCGCTTTCGACGCTGAGAAAATCCCCTGACTCCATTGTTAGGTGTAACTTGCTCTTGTCTTCTGAATCTAGTCGGTGTCACTTGCCTAGAAGTAGCAGAACTACTTTCCGCAGTATTACGACGCAAATGACGATAGATATTGGATTGTTGTGAAGAAGAAGGGGTTGTTGCTGGCGATGTTGTTTGTGTACGTGGTCGCCTAATTCTAGTTCTGGTAGGAATGTCTGTGTTACTTGCTGAAGCTTCCACTTGTTGTCTGGGTGTGGTGTTACTTGTATGATTGCTAGTAGTGGCAGCTGTATTTTGATTTCTTTGTTCTTGTTCTCTTCGTCTTTGCCGTTCTTTAACTTCACGGTGACGCCGCGAACCCCGAAGAGCGTATTCAGTAGCGATTGTTACACCTTGTCTGCCTCCCCTTGTGGGTTTTAATTTCCACTCACGTGCTTGTCTGGCGTGTGCTTCATCCAGTTCACGATTACCACTAGATTTGGTAACTCTGACATTTGTGACGTTACCATTTTCATCTGTATCTACAGCTACTTCTACCCTGCCTTCAATACCATGTTTTTTCGCCTGTTCTGGATACTTGGCATCGCATTGACGGCAAGCAGCACGACCGTTATCATCACCTGTTGAATCGGTTGGTAGTTTGGGAGTAGTTGGTGCTGTAGCGAATGTTTCGCGTTTTCTGCGTCCTGAACCATTACCTGTAGCGCTTCTGGTTCCGGAACCAGCACTGGAAGCAATACCACTACCACTACCAGATCCAACAGCAATTGTAGAACTAGGATTGTTTCCTGTAAGTGTAGTTGGTGTTCCAGAGTTATCTTCACTATTTGCTTGACTGTTTCTTGAGTCTCTAATATCGCTAAGTGACTGTCTTAATTGCTCACTACTGACGCTTGTACTTGCAGAGGAAGTTTCTGGCTTTATATTTTGGACTGGTTTTTCAGTTACTACTTTAGGTTGGTTAGCAATAGGCTTTGGTGGCTCAACTCGCGTCTGTTCGGGTTTATCTGGTAATGGTTGGATTTTAGGAGGAGTTTTGGGAGTCTCAGTCACCTTTCGTACTGGAGTAGTTTCCCTTATAGGTGGAGGTGAAGGAACCTTAACAGTGTTTGCAGGCTGTTGTTTTATTTGTTTTGGTGGTGGTGTTTCTTGAACTTTTGGTTCTTCCGGTTCTACGAAGGTCAATTCAATAGGTTCTTCTTCCAACTCTGGCACTTTAGCCAAAAAGTTGCCAATACCCGAAGCTAATGCACAGATATGCAGTGAGAATGAGCCAATAAGACTGAAAACCAAAAAGGATCTTAGCGCTTTGGCTTCTCTGTGTCGTTGCTCCCCTGCAATGCTGGAAAAGCTCATAACCTATTGCTACCTCTTTTCAGTAATGTTTCCAAGCTAAAACTATCTGATGCAAAAGTCAATAAAATGAGACTCTATTCAGAATGCATGATGTCCAGAACCCATGATAACTGTTTGAAACCATTTTTTGCTACGTTTACAAGAAATAATATCGGTTAAAATTTAAAGAATTTATGTCAGCAAGAATTAAAAATACTTGACTTTGTTGTCGCAGTATTCTAATGTTTGTTGAAAATCTATATCATCTGTGCAGCAGCAACTGTTGGTTTGACTGTGGGTTGTTGAGCGCTTTGGGAATATCACATGGGAATTAGCAAATTATTTACAGCAGGTGGCGTAGTTATGTGGCCCCTGCTTGGATTTTCGGTGTTGGCATTGGGATTGATTATTGAGCGTGTTCGTTTTTGGTATCGCGTTAATAGCCGCCAAAGTCGTGTAGTTCGAGAGGTATTGAATCTCTATCGGCTCAATAATGTAGTTGGTGCTTTGGAGAAGTTGCACAAAAATGCAGATTTACCGATCGCACGCATTTTTCTTGCAGCATTAGAATTGGAACAACCAACTCCTGAGGAATTTCGTTTGGCGCTAGAGAGTGAAGCACAAGCAGAAATTCCCATTCTTAAGAGATTTAACACCATCTTTGAAACTATAATTAGCCTTGCTCCTCTATTGGGGTTGCTAGGAACTGTTTTGGGTTTGATTGCTTCCTTTGCATCTCTCAACCTTGGTGATGTGGGAGGTACGAGAACCTTAGGCGTGACTAGCGGTATTAGTGAAGCATTAGTGTCTACAGCATCAGGATTAGTTGTAGCTATTTTTACACTTTTGTTTGCCAATACTTTTCGAGGACTTTATCAACGTCAAATTGCGTTGATTCAAGAATACGGTGGCGAACTTGAACTACTCTATCGCCGTCGCTACGAAGAAAGAGGTGAAAAAACTTATGCGCCTTCAAGATGAAGCAGAAATTCCACCGCAAATTAACATCGTGCCCATGATTGATGTGATATTTGCGATTTTGACTTTTTTTATCATGTCAACTCTGTTTTTAACCCGTTCAGAAGGTCTACCAGTTAATTTACCCAAGGCTGCAACGTCGAAAGCACAGCAAGTACCGACCAAAATCACTATTACGGTGGATGCTCAAGGAAAGATCAGTCTGAATCGCAAACCAACTACTGTTGATGCTTTAACTGAACAAGTGCGTACCTTGGTTGGTTCCAACCAGCAAGCAGTAGTGATTGTCAATGCAGATGAAAAAGTGGGCCATGGTCAAGTAGTAGCAGTCATGGATCGGGTGAGACGAGTGGAAGGAGCAAGGTTAGCGATCGCAACTCGAAAGCCTTAGTCGGTGATTACTGTCTACAATGTCCATGCTAAAGCCCATCCCAAATTGATTTAGGCCAGAAGATTTACTAGAACAGCGATTCAGTATTCAACCCAAGGGCTAAAAAAACCACGTTTGATTATAGAGGCGCGAAATTTCGCGTCTCTAGTTGTCTGCTTTGCGGTGATTTCCGCCTTTAGCGCAGACTTGGGTTTGCGTAATACTGCTATCTTTCCAAACTGATGCACGGGTGGATATCTGCAGGTTATTTCCCTGAAGTGAGTTACTCAGCCAAAAGTCTTGGCAAAGGTTGTGTTGCAAAAAATTACAGTAGTTTGGTAGAAGTAAAATTGTGGCATAACTCGACTCCTAAAACGATTTGATCAATGAATCCAAAGTCCCCTTTCCAATGGCGTCACTTTCAGTCTGAAATCATACTCTTATGTGTCAGATGGTACTTGCGCTACCCACTCTCGTACCGAAACCTCGAAGAAATGATGTTGGAGCGGGGTATTGAGGTTGACCACACTACTATATAGATATATAGATGGGTTCAGCATGACTGACTAGAGTTGGAGAAACGGTGCAAAGCTTTCTTGAAGCCAACTAATGAATCGTGGCGGGTGGATAAAACTGATATCAAAGTTAAGGGAAAGTGGAAGTATTTGTATCGTGCAGTGGATTCAAACGGTCATACAATCGACTTTATGTTGAGTGCCTGCCGTGACAACAAAGCAGCAATCAGGTTTTTCAAAAAAGCTTTCAAATCGTCTCACACCCAACTGCCACGATTAATTACAATGGACAAGAATGTGGCTGCTCCATTGGCAGTTGATCGGTTGAAAGCTGACCAAAATCGATGGGTTTCAAGTCATTTCATACAGCTAGAAGAACTCTGATTGGTTATGAAACCATGAACACGCTCCCTAAAGGGCAAGTCCAAAAGGTTGAAAAAGGGAACATCAAAGCCCAAGTAAAATTTCTTGCAGACATTTTCGCAGTTGTTGCATAAACAACCTTGATTCTAGAGGATTTTATCACTTCAAATATTTTTTGCAACACAACCTTTTAACAAGTATTCGTATTCGCAAAATAGGTAACTGAATTTCTGGGCGAAGCGATCGCCCTACCCCCAATCCAGTAGAATTTTCCAACAGACTGATGCTAACTAGCACTATTAAGTCTAATCTAGTACAGGTGAACTATGAATGTAAATGCATGTCTGACTTAATTCTGTTTTGGCATCGTCGCGATTTACGTATTTCTGATAATACTGGACTCGCTAATGCACGACAACGTAGTGCAAAAGTTGTGGGTGTGTTTTGCCTCGATCCAAATCTTCTCGAACGGGATGATGTTGCGCCTGTGCGAGTCACTTACATGATTGGCTGTTTGCAAGCACTGCAAAAGCGATATGCGCAAGCTGGTAGTCAGCTGTTAATACTCCACGCTAACCCCACGCAAGCAATTCCAGCACTGGCGGCGGCATTGGGTGCAAAAGCAGTATTCTGGAATTGGGATGTGGAACCCTACTCTCAACAACGCGATCGCACCGTAATATCTGCACTCAAAGAAAAAGGTATTGAGTTCCTGGAAAATAACTGGGATCAGATTTTGCACACACCAGAAGAAATTCGTACTGGTTCCAATCAACCCTACACTGTTTACACTCCCTTCTGGAAGAATTGGATTAGCAAATCAAAGGCGAAACCAGCAGAAACACTAGAAAATGCTGAGGGTTTAACAGAACAAGAACAAGAAATTGCCAAAAGTGCTGGAGCTATTGCACTACCCTCAGCCAAAGATTTAGGATTTGTCTGGAATGGAGAATTAATTATTGCTCCAGGCGAGGAAGCAGCGCAAGAACGTTTAGAAGAATTTTGCGATCGCGCTATCAACGAATATCAAGAACAACGGAATTTTCCAGCAGTTGATGGCACGTCGCGACTGAGTGCAGCATTAAAATTTGGGGCGATCGGCATTCGCAAAGTTTGGCAAGCAACACAGGAAGCCTTGGAAAACAGCCGCAGTGAAGAAACAGAAACTAACATCCGCACCTGGCAACAAGAACTGGCGTGGCGGGAGTTTTATCAACACGCTATGTATCATTTCCCAGAACTAGCAGAAGGTGCTTTCCGCGATACTTTCAAAAATTTTCCTTGGGAAAACAACGCAGAACATTTCCAAGCTTGGTGTGAGGGTAGAACAGGTTATCCCATCGTTGATGCGGCTATGCGTCAGTTGAATGAAATTGGTTGGATGCACAACCGTTGTCGGATGATTGTCGCTAGTTTCTTGACTAAAGATTTGCTGATTAATCCTCAAATGGGAGAAAAATACTTCATGCAGAAACTCATTGACGGGGATTTATCTGCAAACAATGGCGGTTGGCAATGGAGTGCTTCTAGGGGGATGGCCCCTAAGCCAGTACGTATATTTACCCCCGCCAGTCAAGCGCAAAAATTCGATCCCGAAGGTGAATATATCCGACAATGGGTTCCGGAATTACGTTCAATAGATCCCGAATACTTAATTACTGGTAACATTCCACCTCTGGAGCGTCGAGCTATTGGTTATCCCCTCCCGATTGTGGATCACAAACAACAACAAAAACTGTTTAAAGAGCGTTATCAGCAGCAAAAAGCTGGATAACGAGTTTGGAAATAATAATTAAGTCAGCGGCACAAGTGGCACAGCTGGAGCGAAAATACAGTTGGAGGAAATGATGATTTAAGTATATTAGCTGTATTGCTACTACTTATGTCATCACCTCTCGATCACCCCCTCAAAATTGAAATTAGGCTGCCATCCTACCATCCGCAGTTACTGCAAGGACTTGATATTTGGCTGCGCTTGGGCTTGATATCTGATGCCCAAGTCCGGCAATTGTGTCGAGAATATCTTGTTTGCAAAGTAGTATTGGCATCTCAGATGCAACCCGAATCAGAAAAAGCAACTGTCACATCTACATCTGTACAACCAGTAACTGCTAGCGGACTGCAACCACCAGAACCAGCAAAACCAAACTTTGTGACAGAAGTATTGCAGTCATTTCTATCAGAATTAAGCGTGCGCTGGCTGCTATTTTTAGGGGTATTTCTAGTAGTGCTGTCTTCGGGAGTACTTGCAGCTAGCCAATGGGAAAGATTTCCTGCATCAGGACAGTATGGGGTTTTGTTTGCTTATACCCTGAGTTTTGCGGGAATGAGTTTGTGGACAGCCAAGCAAAGTAATTTAAGACTGACAGCACAGACATTATTAATTGTCACGCTTTTATTGATCCCAATCAATTTTTGGGCGATGGATAGCTTCGGGCTGTGGCAGAATCCTGTGAATTGGATTGTAGCAGCGATCGCTTCTATTTGCCTCAGTTTGATTACAGTTTTGATCGGTAACAGTCGCCTATTTGCTGCGAATTTAGTCAATAAAAAGTTATTTTTATTAAACATTCTCAGTTTAAGTTATCTACACTGGGGTTGGAATCTACCAAATTTTCCCTTAATAGCTCTTTATCTAGCAGTTATAGGAACAACTCTCATTACCGTTTATCAAACTCGTTCGCTGTCACGACAAACAGATAGACAAGGTGGTAATGGTATTAGTTTATCTGCCTTGGTTGTGGTTTATGCCTTGCTGATATTGTTAGTCAGGGGAATTTTTATTCACCACCTAGATGTGACGCAGTTGGGGTTAGCTGTTGGTATTTGTGGTTGGCTGCTAATTTGGTTGGTATTATCGAGAGGTGTAGAGACACGCCGTGCATCCGTACCTTGGCAACTCATCGGTAGTATCTTCTTATTCCTCGGTTGGGCAGCTGCGGTAGTATCTCATCCAGGA
>JANZYY010000244.1 GCA_026419705.1 Fischerella sp. | reverse complement strand
ATGTAATATGTTCAATATATATAAAGCCTGAAGTTCTGGAAAAACACAATCAGAAGCTTCAGTCAAAATATGAATTGATAACTCAAAATGAAGTTAGAGTTGAGGAATACAATTGTGAAGGTGCAGACATAATTGTAACCGCATTCGGAAAGCAGCCTCTCTTGCTTTTGCCATATTGACTTGCTGACTTGAAGTTAAAGCATTTTGTGCTGCTATTTCCAAGATGTGTCTGATTTGGGCTTGCAAAGAGCGACCGTGCTGTTGGGCGAGAATTTCTAACTTTTCGAGAACAATTGGGTCTAGGTCTTCAACTAAGACTTGAGCCATAGTTGACTTTTTATACTTTTGATATTGAGTAGCTTTTTGAGATTATAGCTTGCTGTGGCGATCGCGCTTTGTGGGCGTGTAAGAGAATTGCGATCTATAAATTTTTGTAGCGATTGCAGTATTTTGGTAAAGCCAGGCTCAGGCTGTGAAGACTTCACTGATGTGAAAACTGAGCGTAAGTATTTTGAGTATTTTGGGAATTGCAAACGTGGCTTGGGGAAGCCGGAGATGATGTTTTAGCAACAAGCAGTAAAATTGACTTAGCGATCGCACTTCTTTTAATTAAGTAAGAAACGCGATCGCTCAGTACATTTAGACTGATACAACTTGATTAGCTGGCGCAACTCCAGCCATATCCAAGATTTGTGGAATCAAATCTTCGCGCTTGACTGCCATCATATGCACACCTTGACACAATTGCCGGGCGATCTGCACTTGTTCGGCTGCAATTTTCATTCCCTCTTCCAAGGGATTTTTTGCTTGCGCCAATCTATCAATAATGTGCTGGGGTATATTTACACCCGGAACGTACCTATTAATAAATTGGGCATTTTTTGCTGATTTCAACAAGAAAATTCCTGCTAAGATGGGTTTATCACAACCGGCGGCGATTTTGTCCATAAACTTTTCTAGCACTTCAAAATCAGTAATTAACTGACTTTGAAAAAACTGCGCTCCTGCTTCTAATTTGCGTTCAAATCGTCTTTGCAAACCCGACCAACTCGAACATTGGGGATCGACTGCTGCACCTGGAAACAAATCCAGCGCTCCATCAGTCAAAGGTCGATCGTTGCAGTCAACGCCTTGATTGAGCTTTTCTATGACTTGCAGTAGGCGCACAGATTCTAAATCAAATACACCTTTGCAGTCAGGATGGTCGCCTGCTTTCACGGGGTCCCCGGTCAAAGCTAAGATATTGCGGATACCGAGCGCATGAGCACCCATCAAGTCGGCTTGTAAACCAATGCGGTTGCGATCGCGACAAGCAATCTGACAAATGGGTTCAATTCCGTTTTGCAGTAAAATTGCCGATGCTACTACCGGACACATCCGCAACACAGCCCGACTACTATCTGTAATATTGACAGCATGAACCCTCCCCTTAAGGATCGCTGCCATTTTGAGCATGTGTTCTGGATTACCGCCCTTCGGTGGAGCAACCTCGGCGGTAATTAGAAATTCCCCAGCTTTTGCTGCTGTCCGAAAAGAAGTTAAAGAAGTTGGATTTTTAGTATCCAGCATAACTATGACGATTTCTGTCTTTGGGTACAGCTATAACATATGTGACCCCACCCAGAAAAGCTCATAGCGGCATAGAATAGCCCATTGCGGCTTTAACTTGTGCCAGAGTTTGATTGGCGATCGCCTCTGCTTTTTGCCTTCCTTCCCGCAACACCGATTCTAAATAGCCTTTTTCTGTCATGATTGCCTGATATTTATCTTGGATGGGTTTAAGAGCATTAATCGTCGTTTCTGTTAGTAAAGGCTTAAATTGCCCCCAACCCATATCCTGACACTCCAGTGCGACTTCTTCCTTGGTTTTGCCAGAAAGTAGCATGTACAAGGTTAACAAATTATTACTCTCCGGACGCTCCGGATTATCAAACTCCAAACCACGAATCGGATCTGTTTTGCATTTCTTAATTTTTTTGCTAATCTCATCTGGTGAATCGAGCAAATTGATCCGGCTCATTTCTGAAGGATCGGACTTAGACATTTTCTTCGTCCCATCTGTCAAGCTCATTATCCTTGCCCCTTCTTTTCTAATCAAAGGCTCTGGTAACTTCAATACTGGCTGACCTGGTCTGGCAAATTGATGATTAAACCTGTTGACAATATCCCGCGTCAGTTCTATGTGTTGTTTTTGGTCTTCACCTACAGGCACTTTATCAGCTTGATACAGCAAAATATCAGATGCCATTAACACTGGGTAGTCCAACAAGCCGACACCAACGTTTTCTCCTTGCTTGACGGCCTTTTCCTTAAACTGAATCATATCCGTCAGCCAGTTGAGGGGCGTAATGCAATTTAATAGCCAAGTCAGTTCAGCATGGGCGGAAACGTGAGATTGCACAAAAATAGTCGAGTACTTTAAATCAAGACCACAGGCAAGATATAGAGCAGCCAAGGTGTAGGTATTTGCTGCTAATGTCGCTGGGTTGTAAGGCAAAGTAATAGCATGTAAATCAGCGATAAAGAGGAAATTTTCATACTGGCTCTGTGCTTCTACCCAGTTGCGAATTGCACCTAGGTAGTTGCCCAAATGTAGATTACCTGTTGGTTGAACTCCAGAAAGAACTCGTTGCCTATCAGACATAAGGTAGGATAAATACTTTTAACTTTTTTAAAGATACTCAAAAATGACTCAATCATAAAAATATCCCCCTTTGGTGGAGGAGGTACTTTTGCGTAAAATCGCCATATTTTTTATAGGCACACCTGTAGCAGAGTTTGTTGCAGTCTGAGGAGAGTGCTTGGACAGACAAAGGAAATTTTCTCCGATCGCTTTAACGCTGGCGTTGGTAGCGTCCAATTAATTGTGCTTCTGCCAAAATATGTCCATCCATAGCTGCTTCTAGCTGATTTTTAGTAGCACCTGGTTGCAAACCCAACTTTTTGTCTAAAGCATAAAGTTTGAAAAAATACCTGTGGGTTCCACTGGGAGGACACGGACCTCCATAACCAATCTTGCCAAAATCATTTTTTCCTTGGACACCGCCATCAGGTAAATTTTTGACGGCAGCGATTTTCTCTGGTAATTGCCGCATCGTCGCTGGCAGATCGTAGAGAACCCAATGGACAAATGTTCGTCCTGGTGCATCAGGATCGTCTACAATTAGGGCAAAGCTTTCAGTTCCTGATGGAGGTTCATCCCATTTTAGAGGAGGGGAAATATCCGCGCCATCGCAGGTATATTTGGCAGGAACCAAGCCATTAGCTTCAAAGGCAATGCTTTCTAGATTCATCTTTTGCACCTCCCTTTGCGAGCGATCGCTCTTAGTTGGAGTTATGAGAGTATTGCTATTATCGCTAGAGCCACAACTAACTACGGATGATGCCACGAATACAAGTAGACTGACGCTGTGCTGAAGAAAAACTCGCCTTCTGCTCATGGCTGGTGCGGGAAAGAATTGTGTGGCTGGTTGAAAAATGCGAGCTTCCTAAAGGTAAGGCTACGCTAATGTAATTTTAAACAATTACATGTAATTTCAAATAATTACAGCTCTAGTTGTTTGCTTTCATCCATCTGGGGATTGATGGGTAAGTTGGTGGTAATGGGGGATAAAAATTATGAATTATCAATCATGAATTATGAAAAATCCCCACCTATAGTCCTTCTACTCTCCCTTGTCTTCATTCTGGCTACTAACATAGCCCCTCTCCATGTTTTGGAAAGGGGCTATGCATTCAGAGATCTTTGAGATAGTTAGTTATAGTTAGGAGATTCGGTATAGTGATTGGATTTAGCTGCGGAATTCTTTTACCGCTCTATAACTATCTACTCAATCACGGCAGTACATTCCGGAAAATTAATCAAAATATTTTGGAAATCTAGCTGAACAATAATGTCCAATAGCAGTATTTATACTCAAAGATTGCGGGATTTAATGCAGCGAGTGGGTATTTCCAGTTTTAAAGCACTGAGTCGTGCTACCGGCGTTTCCGAACGACAAATTTTGCGATTGCGACGCTTTGGAGTAGATCGAATGCGGGTGGATGTGCTGCTAAAACTATCGCCAGTACTACGGGTGTCATTACATGAATTAGTAGCAACTTTTTCTGCACAAGAACTGGTGCGAGAACGGGGTGCACCCACTTCAGAATTGTCACAGCAGATGGCAGATTTCAGAAAAGAGTACGATCGCCTGCAATTACAACTACAACAGCAGCAGTTGAGTTTGCAAACAGAGTTTCAGCAGTCGAGTTTGCAACTGCTGGAATCTTTGTTATTACAATTTCCCACAGCAGCACAAAAAGCGCGAGAAAACCCGCAACTACCCGCCCTCAACATGGTCCCGTTAGTAGAGAAATCTTTAGAAAGACTTTTACAACAATGGGGAGTAGAAGCGATCGCACCTGTAGGAGCAGAATTACCCTACGATCCCCAGTTGCATCAATTGATGGATGGAAATGCACAGCCAGGAGAAATTGTCAAGGTTCGTTACACAGGTTATCGCCAAGGTGACAAATTGCTTTATCGAGCTAAGGTGAGTCCACTTTAAAAAGTTGTTTATTGGTGGTTCGTGGTTGCTGGTTGCTTGGAAATGACTAATAAAAAATAAATAACATGCCCAGTGTTAAGAGATGAAAAAAATCCGGGAATACTAATGATAGCAAATCAGTTGTTGTAGCATCTTTACCTACAGAAAGTTAGGCGGCAAACTTAACTAAAAGTAATTGGGCATGAACAAGGATCGGACGATCAGTAATAGTCTTCAAACAGCGCTTTCGTTGCGAACTTTCTCCTGCATGGATGAAGCTGAAATGAAACAGTTAGATATTTATGAGGTTATCGACGGTAGACTAATGATTCTAGAAAATCGACTCAAAGACCAGGGCGAGTACTCGGCGATTGAAGTGATTAAAGAATACGGCGATCTAAAGCCTGTACAGTGTTAAGCCGGACAGATCGATCGGGTGTTTATGAATATTTTGACCAATACCATTGATATATTCAGGGTCATTTAACTAACTATACTTAGTATATAATTATGAAAAATAGTTCTGTTAAAGTTCTGCAACCAAGTGGAAGTTTAGATGCTAGTAAATCACAGGAATTTCGGGATAAAATTACTGAAATTCTGGAAAGTGGTGCCAAAACCGTACTAATTGATTTTCAAAATGTGACGTTTATGGATAGCTCTGGTTTTGGCGCTGTGGTGTTGGCATTGAAAATCCTGCGAGCGGCAGACATAAAGTTGGTATTATGTTCTCTTAACGAACAGGTCAGGCTATTGTTTGAACTCACTGACATGGATAAAGTCTTTGAGATTTTTCCTAATCAGGATGAATTTCATAAATTGACCAATTAGGAAATTTATGCATAAAAACAATAATTATAATAAAGTAGGAAGGCACAAAAAAACAGAACTGTGTAAAAAAAGTAAATTGGGTTCAAACCCTCTTCCCTTCTGTCTTCTGTCCTCAGCATAGCTGCCTGGACTCAACGAGAAATATTCGTGCCCACCTACTCAATATCTGGGCAAAAAACACAAATACTTACTCTAGTTAAAGTTAATTAAACTTCATTTGAAGTATAGATAAATCGTCATCAAAAAATTCTTTTTGGTTGACAAGTATTAGTTGTTTAATGATTTGGTTAATTTGGCAATCAACAGAATCATGTAAACTAACAAGGGTACTAATGAATGCATCTAAACCCCAAAGCGTACCATCAGATTTAGTGATTTCATAAACACCATCACTAAAAATATAAAGATTGCTATCTTCTTCTATTTTACAAAAACCATCAACATATTTGACCTGTGGAAACATTCCAACGGGCATACCAGGAGTTCTTAAAAGTTTGACTTCGATGGTATTTGTAGATTTACCTGATAATAAAATTGCAGGCGGATGCCCTGCACTAGAATATATTAGCTGGCGCTGGACACGATTATAAACACCATACCAAATAGTGAAATACTTATCATTTTGATAATTCATCTGAAATGTATCATTTAATGCCTTGAGTACTTCACTTGGTTGATAGTAATTAAGGGTTTTGAGAGCACGCGATCGCAGTAAATTGAGCACGGAAATGGAAGGGAGAGTGGCTCTCAGTCCATGTCCAGCTGTATCTAGCAGATAAATTGCCAGATAATCAGGATCGAGCCAGTAATAATCAAAACAATCACCTCCCAATTGGCGTGAGGGAATGAAGCAGAAATCAATACTTAAAGGTTCTTTCATCGGAGCAGGTAGAAGCGATCGCACGTATTCCGCTGCTTCTGCCAACTCTGCTTCTAAGATTTGTTTTTGGGTTTGTAAATCTCGACTTAACTGATGCAAGCGCAATCCTGCTCTGACTCGCGCCTGTAATTCATTATGTTCGATCGGTTTGGTGATAAAGTCATCAGCACCAGCATCCAAACCTTTAACGCGATCGGCAACGGAATCTAAGGATGTTAAAAGAATAAAAAATGTGGTCGATAAATTTGGATCTGCTTTAATGCGCTGGCAAACTTCCAGTCCATTCATACCAGGCATGATCCAATCACAAATAATTAAAGCTGGATGTCTGGTAAATGCCTGTAAAATTCCTTCCTCACCGTTGCTAGCAACAACTACCTTATAACCCTGTCTTTCCAGCATTCTTTTCAGCAGTATCCGTACTGCTGGATCGTCGTCAATTACAAGGATTTGAAACATAGGGTCGGAAAAAAGGAAGAAGTCAGAAGGCAGCACTTTAGCGCTAGGGTAAAGGTGAAAGGGGCAACAGCAAAGGAAAATAAGCCTTTACCCTTACCCTTTTCCTAATCTTCACCGTGTGAGGTGGTTTGCAAATCGTTTGCACGAACTCAGTTTTAATATAAACGGCTAGTTATAGCGATGACACCGGGTTGAGCCAAAAAAGTATAGTGCGTTTGAGCTGATTCAGGTCACGGTATATTTCTTGTCTAAACCATTGGCCGAGAGCATCCAGGGGGTTAAACTCCTTGCCTGTCTGCCATGTCACATCTTGTCCTAGGGGTGTGAGGTGATTTCCCCGGAGTGTTTGTACTGTTACCATGCCGGGAAAGCGTTTTTGCAACAGTTCCATTAAAGTTGCTGATTGGTCAATCGTATCATTGCTAAATTTAATCAGCAAATTGCGGCGGACGTTGTAGCTTTCCTGTACGAGTTTATTTGTTTCCAAAGGTGAGGGGGTAAACTCGACTGCAAAGTTTGAATTAAACTGGAATGTCGAATTGAACTGTTCTATTAACGGGATAGCTTCCCGTGCAGCGTAGTTGTTGAAAGAGATGAGGATATTGCCTGCACGTTCTACTGGGAAAAGACTACCGATGAGCAAATGCAGCTTGCATCCCATGCTGTGCCCAAGACCGTAAATGGGGAGATAGCTTTTGCCTAATGCTCCTCTATCCTC
>JANZYY010000243.1 GCA_026419705.1 Fischerella sp. | reverse complement strand
ACGATGAGCCACAGATCAAGTTATCAAAAGCAACTACAGCCAAGTTACAGTCCCTAGCAAGACAGCACCACTTAACCATCAATGTCATTGCTCAAGCTGCTTGGGTTTTGCTCCTCAGTCGTTACAGCTGCGCAAGCGAGGTTGTCTATGGGTGTACTGTTTCTGGTCGTCCAGTAGACTTAAAAGGTTCAGAGTCGATGGTAGGGATGTTAATCAACACCTTACCAGTAAGAGTCAAAGTCGATGGTGAGCAATATTTACTACCTTGGCTTCAGGAATTTCAAGAACTACTAGTTGAAATTCGTCAATATGAATACGCCTCGCTTGTAGATATTCAGCGTTGGAGTGAATTACCACCAGGTACACCTTTATTCGACAGTATTTTTGTCTTTGAAAATCAACCAGTAGATGAAATGCTCCAAGAATCACAGGAGCAACAGCAGAGTATAGAACTAACTCTAAATCTATACAAAACAAATTATCCTCTTAATTTGGTGGGTTATCCAGGTTCCCAGTTACGCATAGGAATTAGCTACGATTTTCGCAGCTTTGATAGCACTACAATTACAGGCATACTAAGGCATTTCGAGATATTACTTGAAAACATAGCCACAAACCCAAAAGCGCGTCTGAAAGATTTATCATTACTTACTCAACAAGAACAATATATCAGGTTGATGTTGGAAAAAGAAGCGACATTTAATTTTGATTTAGGTTTGTGTAATTAAATGGCATTGCATGTTTGCAGAATGAATTTATTCCCTGTTATACATTAGTGTCTTAGTTAGTGACTTAAGAGACACAAATAAGGGTATTTCTGCATTTTGTTAATAAGTACAAATACAAAAAATTTATGCTGGCTTTTTCTTCAGAAATTGACCGATGTTATCAACTTTCCGGCGAAGAATTTATATCAAACTATGTGAATAAATCTAGACCGGTCATCATTTCCGGTGTGATTCAAAATTGGAATGGGTTTAGCAAGTGGTCATTGCCATATTTTCGAACTGCTGCGCCTAATTTGAAAATATACGCTAAACACTTCCACGATGGTCAAATTAAAATAGAGAATTTTACCCTTCAGGAATATGCAGACATTTTAGAGAAATACGAGCAAGGGAAAAATCACAATCAACCTCCTTATTGTCACGATCTGCCATTGTTTAGTTTGATTCCGTCACTTGTCAAGGATGTTCAGCCATTTCCTCTAAATTATTTGCCAAAATGGTATGCTTATAAATGGTGGTGCTATTGCCAATTTTTTATAGGAGCATCTCAGAGTTTTACTCCTCTACATTTCGATTGTTTACTGACGAATAATTTGTTTTTTCAAATTGTTGGTCGTAAACTATTTACTCTACTCTTAAGTGAAGACTCTCAATACTGCTATCGTTATAATTGGCGATGGTTTAAGGTCGATCCAGAACAACCAGATTTACAGCAATATCCACTATATAAAAATGCCAGACCCATGAAGGTGATTGTAAATCCTGGAGAGATTTTATATATGCCTCCAGGGACACTGCATCATGTGAGAAGTTTGGATACATCCATTTCTTTTAATATAGATTGGCACACCGAGCATAGTGTATTACAAGGACTAGCCGCTAGTTTAAAGGGTATGCCGTTAAAAAAT
Source organism: Fischerella sp. (assembly GCA_026419705.1). GTDB lineage: Bacteria > Cyanobacteriota > Cyanobacteriia > Cyanobacteriales > Nostocaceae > PCC9605. The sequence continues at coordinate 5,802 of JANZYY010000243.1, read as the reverse complement.
GTCTATTACAACTTTTTATTAGCACTAGGATTAATATTTAAAGTTCCACCACAAATAGTATTTAGGTTTTACAAATCTTATTTGAATTATATTTCTTGATGAAGATAAGTTCCTCCAATTAGATTACAATTAGGAAAAGGACAATGAATATTTTCGAAACACGAGAATCTAACGTTAGAAGCTATTGCCGAAGTTTTCCAACTTTATTTCATCGAGCCAAGGGTTCTTTGATCTATTCAGAATCAGGAGAGGCTTATATTGACTTTTTAGCAGGTGCGGGTGCTTTAAATTATGGACATAACAACGATTACATCAAACAAAAGATTATATCTTATTTGAATGCTGACGCGATCGCGCATGGTTTAGATTTTTATACATCTGCAAAAGAACACTTTTTATCCAAGTTTTCAGAAACAATACTATCTCCGAAAAATTTGGACTATCGGCTTCAGTTTTGCGGACCTACAGGGACAAATGCTGTTGAAGCCGCATTGAAATTAGCAAGAAAGATCAAAAAAAGACCGGGCATATTTTCATTCATGGGAGCTTATCATGGCATGACATTGGGTAGCTTATCTGTTAGTGGTAATCGTGACATAAAAGCCGGGGCGTTTGGTACATCAAATCATGTAACATTTATGCCCTATCCCTATGGATTTATGGAGAGCTTTGACACAATAGAGTTTATAGAATCAGTTTTAAATGATGTTAATTCAGGAATTGAAAAACCAGCAGCCATAATATTTGAAACTGTGCAAGCAGAAGGGGGAGTAATTGTAGCGCCAATAGAATGGATGCAAAGACTGAGAAATTTATGCGATCGCCATGATATTTTGTTGATTTGTGATGATATTCAAGTGGGCTGTGGAAGAACTGGACCTTTTTTTTCCTTTGAGAGAGCGGATATTATTCCTGATATGGTAGTACTTTCAAAGTCTATCGGCGGTTACGGTTTTCCCATGTCGTTATTGTTGTTGAAACCAGATTTAGATATTTGGGAACCCGGCGAACACAATGGAACTTTTAGAGGTAATCAATTAGCATTTGTTGGTGGTACTGCTGCTCTTGAATATCGAGAAATTACTAATCTTGAACAGGAAGTTAAAATTAAAGAATCTTTTTTACATAATTTTTTGCTAGATAAAATAGCTGCCATTAGTGAGAAAATAAAAATACGAGGGATAGGTTTAATCTGGGGTATTGATATTACCGATTTTGACGATGCTAGTTTAGCAAATAAAATCACTTCTCGCTGTTTTGAATTAGGATTAATAATTGAAAAAGCCGGTAGGAACAACACCGTAATTAAAATCTTGCCGCCTTTGACAATTGAAATCAAAACTTTGGAGCAAGGGTGTTTCATTATTAAACAAGCCTTTGATGACTGCCTAGCTTAAATTTATAGTCTTGGTCAATTACTTCACGGAGCATTTTATTACCAGGTAACAAATTATGGTTGTGACTGCTGAAGAGTTATTTTCTCAAAAAATTTACTGGTTAAATCAGTTATTTGGTGAATTACCAGAAACAAATTTGATTGCAGACTATGTTAGACCTGCAATTTATTCTGGTAAGAATAAATCCATTAGTTTCCAGTTATCTAGACATTTGTCAGAAGCTATTATTAAATTTAGCAACAATTCTTATTTATCAATATATTTAGTGTTGCTATCTACACTTGGCATATTCATGCATAAGTATACTGGCAACACTGATAATATTATTGGTTCTCCAGCTTATCAATTAGAGGGAGTTGATGGGGATTTAAAGCAAGTCTTGCCCTTGCGTATCAGCGTTGATAAAAATCTAACATTTAAAGATTTACTCATCCAAGTTAAAGAAACTGCAATAGGTGCATATAGTCATCAAAATTATCCTGTTAGGGACTTAGCTGAGCGATTAAATTTACCCAATCACCAGCATCGCTGTCCATTTTGCGATCTTGTGATTTTATTAGAAAATATTCATAAACAAAGTGATTTATCCGATCTCAGTAACGATTTAACCTTTGCATTTCAAGTTACCAATAATTTATTACTTGGCAGAATAGATTATAATGAAAGTATTTTTCGAGAAGATGTGATTGCATATATTATTAAATATTATCTTAATATTCTTGAGTGTGTTGTTTATGATTTTCAAACTAAGATTGAAGATATTTATTTACTAAATTCCGACGATCGGCACCAGCTTTTAGAGCAATTTAACAACAAGACAAAACAATATCCTATTACGCAAACAATTAATCAATTATTTGAAAAGCAAGTAAAAGAGACACCTAACAGAATTGCTGTTGAGTATGAGAATAGTCAGCTAACTTATCAGGAATTAAATGAAAAAGCCAACCAATTAGCCAGATTTTTACAGAATTTAGGAATTAAACAAGGAGAAATCGTCGGAATTCTTAAAGAAAGAGATATCAATTTTTTAATAGGCATACTAGCTATCTATAAGGCAGGCGGAGCTTATGTACCGATAGATAGTCAGTATCCAATCGATAGAATTAAATATATGCTATCTAACAGCGAAGTCAAAATTATTCTTACAGACTCTTCCTGTTTAGATATTTTTACAGACTTGGTAGAAAATAATTTGCATTTGCAATTCTTAGTCTGTCTAGATTACTCAGAAAATCAAATACATTTTGATAAGAAAATCGATATCAATGTCTACAATCAATTTGATTTCCATCATTTATCCATTGAGAACTTAGAAGCAAGTAATACAGCAACAGATCCAGCGTACATGCTGTATACATCTGGTTCTACAGGATTGCCAAAAGGTGCAATAGTTAGGCATGATGGTGCTATCAACCATATATATGCTCAGTTCGATGAACTGGAGTTAACAGCAGATTTTTGTTTTCTGCAAAGTGCGCCTTCTTCTACTGATATTTCTGTTTGGCAATTTTTAGCTCCGCTTCTGATTGGTGGTAAGACAGTTATAGTAGATACCGAATCGGGATTTATCCCTGAAAAATTATTTACAGTTCTTCGAGAAAAAAGAATCACTGTTGTTGAATTAGTCCCGGCAGTTTTTGGAGGATTAATAGATTATATTTTCCAACTCCCCCAAGAGCAAAGAAATTTACCAGACTTAAAGTGGATGATGGTAGTTGGCGAACCAGTTTCGGTAAAACGGGTCAATCAATGGTTGAGTTTGTATCCCTCAATTAGGATAGCTGATGCTTATGGTCCAACAGAAGCTGCGGATGACATCACTCAATTTATCATAGATAAACCTTTACCAGAAAACCAACGAACAGTTTCTATTGGTCAGCCTTTAGCCAACTTAAACATCTATATTCTCGATCAACAGATGCAATTAGTACCGATAGGATTTCCGGGGGAGATATGTGTATCGGGAATTGGTGTAGGAGATGGCTATTGGAAAAACCCAGAGAAGACAAAATTAAGTTTTGTTCCCAATCCCTTCGCCAATCCGACAAAAAAACTACTGACAGGTAATCAAGATATCATCTACAAAACAGGAGATTTAGGCAGGTGGTTACCTGATGGCAAGATCGAGTTTCTAGGACGCATAGATAACCAAGTCAAAATTCGGGGTTTTCGCGTTGAACTTGAAGAAATTGAAGCATTGCTACGTCAGCATTCCTCTGTTCGGGAAACAGTAGTTGTAGTCCGGGAAGACACTGGTGACAAGCGTTTGGTAGCGTATGTAGTTCCCCAACTTGAAACTCAGCATTCACCAGAAGACCTAGTATCAGAACTACAGCAGTTACTCAAACAAAGATTGCCGCAGCACATGGTGCCATCAGCTTTTATACTGCTAGAAGATTTACCATTAGCTCCCAGTGGTAAAGTAGACCGCCGGGCTTTACCTGCACCTGATTTCACACAATTTCAGAACGAAACTTTCGTTGCTGCTTGTACTCCTATTCAAGAGATACTAACGGGAATTTGGGCAGAAGTTCTTGGTCTAGAAAAAGTAGGTATCCAGGACAACTTCTTGGAATTGGGAGGACACTCCCTGCTAGCGACTTTGGTGATTTCCAAAATCAGGCAGGTTTTTGAGGTAGAATTGCCTCTGCGTCGCTTGTTTGAGAAGCCAACAGTAGCAGGCTTAGCAACAGTAATTGAGGAAGCGATCAAAGCAGGGATAGGTTTAGAAGCTCCACCGATTCAGCGCGTTTCCAGAGATCGGGAATTAATCCTGTCTTTTGCTCAACAACGTTTGTGGTTCTTAACCCAACTACAACCAGATAGTCCCTTCAATAATCTATGTAGTGCTTTTCGCTTGCAGGGTCAGCTTAACCAACCAGCACTACAGCAAAGCCTGAATGAAATTGTGCGTCGTCATGAAGTCTTACGCACCAACTTCCAGACAATTGCTGGAAGACCCATACAAATCATCTCATCTGAGACAACATTTTTGCTGCCACTGATTGATTTGAGTGATTTACCTGCTGACTTACAAGCAGCAAAAGTTGAACAACTGTTAAAAACAGAGGCGCAACAACCCTTTAATCTCCAGACTGACTTGATGATGCGGGCAAAGTTATTGCGCCTGAGCCAACAAGAACATGTAGTGCTATTGACTTTGCATCATATTGCTTCTGATGGTTGGTCAATCGGTGTGTTTGTCCGCGAACTTTCCATTCTTTATCAAGCTTTCTGCGAGCAAAAACCCTCAACTTTACCAGAACTACCAATTCAGTATGCAGACTTTGCAGCTTGGCAGCGACAGTGGTTGATGGGAGAGGTTTTAGAGTCTCAGCTTGCTTACTGGCGACAGCATTTGCAGGGCGCACCCGCTCTGCTAGAGTTACCCACCGACCACATACGGCCTGCTGTTCAGACCTTCCGGGGTGCTAATTATACATTTGAAATTTCTCCAGAACAAACTGCTGCATTAAAAACCTTAAGTCAGGAACAAGGATGTACCTTGTTTATGACGCTACTGGCGGCTTTTAAAACTTTGTTGTACCGTTATACAGGCAGTGAAGATATAGTCGTAGGTTCTCCCATTGCCAATCGCAATCGTGCTGAAATAGAAGGGTTAATTGGCTTTTTTGTCAATACTTTAGTGTTGCGAACCAAGCTGGAAAGCAATCTTACCTTTGAGGAATTATTGGGTCGAGTGCGTGAAGTAGCTTTAGGAGCGTATTCCCACCAGGATCTACCCTTTGATGTGCTGGTAGAACAATTGCAGCCACAGCGCTCTTTGAGTTATACACCATTGTTCCAAGTGATGTTTGTGCTGCAAAATGCCCCTATGTCAGAGGTAGAGTTGTCGGGTTTGAATTTGAGCCTGCTGGAAAACGACAGCGCCACAGCTAAGTTTGATTTGACTTTGTTTATGGAAGAGACGGCTTCGGGACTGGTCGGAACCTTTGAATACAGCACTGATTTGTTTGAGGCTGATACCATACACCGAATGGCGGAGCATTTGCAGACATTGCTATCGGGAATTGTCACCGATCCTCAACAATATCTTTGGGAGTTACCGTTACTAACTGAAGCCGAGAAGACGCTGTTGGCAAAATGGAATGATACCCAGGTCGAGTATCCGCAAACACAGTGCATTCATCAGTTATTTGCAGCGCAAGTAGAACGTACACCCGATGCTGTGGCTGTGGTTTGTGGAGAAGAACAGTTAACTTACAGAGAGTTAAATCAGCGTGCAAATCAACTGGCGCATTATCTGCAAAAGTTGGGTGTAGGACCAGAGGTGCTGGTAGGAATATGTGTAGAACGTTCCCTGGATACGATTGTTGGGGTGTTGGGAATTCTCAAGGCTGGTGGTGCATATTTGCCCCTAGATCCAGCATATCCACAGCAG
>JANZYY010000242.1 GCA_026419705.1 Fischerella sp. | reverse complement strand
AGGCAGTACTACCGTTGTTCGCAGTTGTTGGTCAGTATATTTTGGATCGATTCCTAACCGAATATGTGCTTCAGCTGCTTCGGGAAACTTTGCTGTTGCCGTCTCTTTGAGAAGATTTAAAGCCTCCAGGGGAGCATACTCCCTATCTTCAACTTTTGCTAACAGCGCCTGCATTCGGCGCGATATTTTCTTTGCCATTTTTCTCTCCTGGGGTCGTTAGCGAGGTTTATTCTCTCCCCCGATCAAATCTTACTTGTTGTGAGTTGTTGGTTGGTTGTTGTTGGGTATTCGGTTGCTGATTTTGACAAACAACTAGCAACTATCAACAAACAACTAATCTGTTATGGTTACACCCATATTTTTGGCAGTGCCTGCAATAATTTTCATTGCGGCTTCAATATCATTGGCATTGAGGTCAGGCATTTTAGTTTGGGCTATCTGCCGCAGTTGCTCCCGTGTAATCGACCCAACTTTCTTTTTGTTGGGTTCGCTGGAGCCTTTTTCTATTTTTGCTGCTTTGGTAATTAGTACCGATGCAGGCGGAGTTTTCAGTACAAAAGTGAAACTCCGGTCTTCATAGACCGAAATTTCTACTGGTATCACCATACCAGCTTGATCTGCTGTTTTGGCGTTGTACTCTTTGCAGAACATCATGATATTGACGCCGTGCTGACCCAAGGCGGGTCCCACTGGCGGTGCTGGGGTGGCTTTCCCAGCATTTAGGGCCAGTTTAATGACCGCTACTACTTTTTTCGCCATTTGTGATTAGCTCTGTTTCTGAACCTGATTAAATTCCAATTCTACTGGTGTATCTCGTCCAAAAATCGAAAGCAAGGCTTTGAGCTTACTCCGTTCTGGGCTGACTTCAATCACCTCACCCTCAAAGTCCTTAAATGGACCTGAAAGCACAACTATCTTATCACCAGCAGCCATATCAATTTTGACAATTGGCTCCTGTTCGCTGGCCTGCTTGAAGATTCTTTCGACTTCTGCATGACTCAGCGGTACTGGTTTGACGTGACCGCGACCTTTGCCGCTGCCACGTTTTTGCTCTGCTCCCACGAAATTAATCACGTGGGAGGTATTCCGCACTACTTGCCAAGTGTCATCATCCATAACCATCTTGACAAGCACATAGCCAGGGAAGACTTTTTCTTCTGTGTGCTGGCGACTGCCATCTTTACGGATTTTCACTGCTGGTGTGTGCGGAATCTCCACCTGGAGAATTTTATCAGCTACATCAAAGGTTTGGATGCGCTGTTCTAAATTTGTTTTAACACGCTTTTCACAGCCAGAGGCTACTTGTACTGCATACCAGCGAGCTTCTGTCTTTGCTGATGTTTCTGAGTTCTCTTCTGACTGTAATGCTAAATTGTGTCCTTTGTCTGTTGCAGAAGTCATCCGAACACCTGTTGTGCTGCCCAAGTAAAGAATTTATCAACCAAGAAAATCAAAGATGCAGAAAGCGATACCATTAACAATACAGCTGCTGATTCGCTCACTAGCTGTTTTCGACTAGGCCAAACAACTTTTTCAAACTCTTCTTTAATTCCCTGAAAGAAGTTTACCAAGCTAAACCCATTGTTACTCTCCTGCATTTCTGCTTCATTTTTTTTAGCCACGGTTGCTTGCTCCCCCCTTGCCTGTATGGCTACTAACTGCTAATTATCATCGATCAATAAAACTTCAGTTTCAGTTTGAGTTACTTGAAACAAAAAGCTGCAAATATAACAATTATACCCGAAATCAAAGTCGCCGGCTGCGCTTTCAGCAACAGTCGCATTTGTTTCGGGTTATCTCCTTACAGACAGCGCGCCCTGGAGGACTCGAACCCCCGACATCAGGTTTTGGAGACCTGCGTTCTACCAACTGAACTAAGAGCGCACAAGCTGTCTTTGATTCAGTTATTATGTTGAACTTTTACTAGTTTAACGCAATTTGACGTTTATTGTTAACTTTATTTTGTTCGAGGGGACAAACTAGCGGCTGATGCCGCTTGATGTTTGAGTTGTTCTCCCATAACCTACTTATCTATCACAAAGCACGGTCAAAGCGTTGCTTAATCCGGGTAGCTTTGCCAACGCGTTTGCGTAGATAGTAAAGTTTAGCACGCCGTACTTTCCCACGACGTATGACTTTGATGCTGTCAATGCGGGGAGAGTGAAGTAGAAACACTCGCTCAACGCCGACACCTTGAAAGACGCGGCGGACTGTAATTGTTTCATTAATACCGCCATTGCGTTTAGCAATTACAACTCCTTCATAGGGTTGTACGCGGTACTTATCTCCTTCCTTGATTTTTACTCCGACTTTCACGGTATCGCCCACATATATCTGGGGCAGATTCGATTTTAGCTGTTCCGCTTCTATAGAGCGGATTATTTCTTGAGCGTTCATAAGTCAATTACAAATTCACAATCATCCATAATAAATCTACAATCGTCTTTCAGTCTAGTAAATTCTAACTGATGACGTTTCCGGTACTTTTGTCGTCAAATAGAAGATGTACTTAACAAAAGCGTGTCACAGGTGTGAGTGTTATGAAATTTAGCGTCGTCATTACGACCTACAACCGCTTAAATCTGCTCAAAAGAGCGATTGACTCTGCTTTGAAGCAGACAATTATGACTGAAGTAGTGGTTGCCGATGATTGTTCTTCTGATGGCACGCAAGAGTATGTAAATAGTTTAGCCCAAAAGCTATCACTCAGTGGAGACTATCGTCTTGTCTATCATCGCAATGAAGTTAACTCTGGTCATTCAGCAACTGTAAATGCTGGGATTGTTAGAGCTAGCGGTGACTGGATTAAGTTTTTGGATGATGACGACTATCTTGCTCCCAATTGTCTGGAAGAAATGGCAAGGGCGATCGCACTTCATCCCCAAGCTGTCCTCTGTTCTTGCATAGCTGCTCAGGTCAATGAGCAAGAAGTTGAACTCTATCGCACGCCGCAAATTGGTCCTGGCTTGGCTTTTTACATTCCCCAAGCTGATATTCACTATGGTATGCTGCTAGAACTTCTTCCTTTTGGTACTCCTGTACAAGTAGCTTGCCGTCGTGATGTCTTCTTGCAAACAGGCGGTTGGGACTCTAAATTTGATACTAACTGTGATGATATTGATTCTTGGATTCATATTGCTAAGTTTGGTGATGCGATTTTCCTCAATCAGTGTCTTGCTTACCGAACCATGTGGCAAGGTGCTTACAACCATAAGTTTTCTCTATCTCGACGCCTAGACACGAACATATTAATGAAGGAGAAGATTTACGCTTTCGTTGATGAAAAGCACCGCTGCCATATCCCGGAATTTGAGGATATTAAAAATTACTTAAAATTACACTGGTCTATAGTAGCTATCAAACAAAGAAACTTCCAGAATCTAATTCAGATATTATTTCCCTCTATATTTTCTTGGAAAGCATGGCAGCTGTTGTTGAATGCTGCTTTTGCACGTCGCTTCACTCACCATCACACTCATATTCGTAAATGTGTATTGATTGAATTATAATTCTCAACTTAGTTTGTATCTAAAAATCTATTTATCTACTTATTGATTATGCGAATCATACATATCTTAAATGAAGTTAGAGAAATAGGTAACGGAATTGTAAATGTTGCAGTGGATCTTGCTTGTTTACAAGCAAAAGGCGGTCATGAGGTAGCGGTACTTTCAGGTGGTGGAGAATACGAAACATTATTGGCAAATTATGGTGTCAAACACCACCAACTCGATCAGACTAGAAAACCGCTCAATCTGCTTGAAGCAGCTAGAAGTTACCGGGCGATTGTACAAGAGTTTCAACCAGATATTGTTCATGCCCATATGATGACTGGAGTAATATTGGCAGCTGTACTCAGAAAAAAAGGTGGGTATGGTTTAGTTTCCACAGTCCACAATGAATTTCAACGAGCCAGCATATTTATGGGTTTAGCAGACAGAGTCATTGCTGTCAGCAAAGCAGTTGCTGAAGCGATGAGGCGGCGCGGTATATCTCAACAAAAGTTGCGAGTAGTATGCAATGGGACTCTTGGGAGTCCCCGCAGCCGTCCCCTGCAAGACTATGAATCCTTACCTCTGCAACGCCCAGCGATCGCCACCGTAGCGGGAATGTATCATCGCAAGGGTATTGCCGAGTTAATAGCAGCTTTTGAGCAAATAGGTTCAGATTTTCCCGCAGCGCATTTATATATAATAGGAAACGGACCCGATCGCCATGAGTTTGAGGCACAGGCAAGTAAAACCACTGTCAGTGCACGCATTCATTTTGAAGGTTTTCAGCCTCAACCCCAGCGTTATTTGTTAGCTTGTGACATATTTGTGCTCGCTTCTCACCGCGAACCCTTCGGTTTGGTACTTTCAGAAGCCCGCGAAGCAGGTTGCGCTATTATTGCCACTGATGTAGATGGCATTCCCGAAGCACTAGACAATGGCAAAGCTGGTCTTTTAGTGCCAGCAAAAGATAGCAATGCTCTAGCAGCAGCGCTAGTACAATTATTGAGCGATCCCAATACGCTACAAGAGTGGAAGGCAAAGGCACATCAAAATCTAGAATGGTTGAATGTCGATCGCGTTCATCAAGAAACACTGGCAGTGTATCGAGAGTTATTTCCCGAAGCATAAATTTCTCGTAGAATACCCGCAGGGTGTAAGATGTCAGGAAAACAACTACAAATAAACTAGTTTCAGTCTAGTCAAGTCACAAGATCGGCAAAGATCAACTCAGTTCACAAAAATTTTATAAAAAATCTTTATTTTTTCTTCTTGTTTGCTTCTATAGTTTAATAGTCAACAATATTTGTATGACAAATGCTTGGCTTTTTATATCAATCTTAAAGCTGTTTAGTATACTTTTGCTGTTATTTTAGTGTTTGAAAACTGACTATATTTTTTCCGGTTATCCCGTAAATAATTACTATATTGCATGTAATGTTAATTACTTTTAACTGGGCAAGGGAGTTGCCTGAATGGGTAATGCATATCTGCGCTTGATTTCTGGTAGCCAAGAATACTCTTACTCGCTATTGACCGCTGGTGAGGTTGTATTGGGGCGCGATCCCAACAGTTGTCATATTGTTCTAGATTCCAACCATTATGGGATGGTTTCGCGACGTCATGCGACTATTCGCCCATCCAAAACACCAGATGGTAGAATTATTTTTATACTTTACGATCTCAGTAGTGCAAATGGAACGTATTTAAATGGAAAGCTATTACAGGGTTGTCAGGAATTGCACGTAGGCGATCGCATTACTCTCGGCAATAACGGCCCGGAATTTTGCTTTGAATATCAGTACCAGTACAGGTATTATTCTCAGTCGCTAGGAATAACACAGCCAGCATCTATAAATTCTTCGGCATCATCTTTGAGCACGAGCGATCGTACTAGCTTATCGCTATTGATCCCGCTTTTGTCTTCACCACCAGATTTAACTCGCAAAGCCTACCTGGTACCAGGAATGATCACGGTAGTATTCGTGGTACTGCTATTTTTTGCCCAAGGTTTTTCATATCAAATACTACTGGGAGCTTACCTAGCTAGTGCTAGCTTGTATGTTATCTACCAATTGTGTGGCAAACCCAAGCCTTGGTGGGTGCTAGCTTCTTCTGCTCTCACTACGATGACGATTTTAGCTAGTCCTGTACTTAATATATTGATATTGGTGTTTCGCGGCATTTTACCGGGAAGCGTACCAGAAGATACCAGTAGCATCAGCTTTCCAGAGTTGTTTATCCGCTACTTTATTGGTGCAGGGATGCTGGAGGAATTGCTGAAAGCCTTACCCATAATTGGATTTTATCTGTTGGGGAAGTCTTTGAGATCTTCAAGAAGGGAACGTATTGGTGTTTGGGAACCCCTAGATGGAATTTTACTAGGATCGGCCTCTGCGGCTGGCTTCACCTTATTTGAAACACTAGGTCAATATGTGCCTGGTAGGATTGCAGAAGTAGCGCAAGAAATGGGAACGGAAGCAGGTTTGAAAGCAGGGTTGCAGTTGCTGATTCCGCGCATTTTAGGTGAAGTAGCAGGACACATGGCTTGGAGTGGTTGGTTGGGATATTGTATAGGCTTAAGCGTCCTCAAGCCGCGTCTGGCTTCACGAATTTTGCCAATAGGATATTTTAGCGCCGCCGGACTCCACGGTTTGTGGAATAGCTGTGCAGGAATTGCAGACTCTCTGGGAGTTTTTGTCTTAGGGTTATTAGTGGTAATTGGAGGAATATCTTACACCTTGTTGGCAACAGCAATTGTCAAAGCTCGTAGTTTGTCGCCTACGCGATCGCAAAATTTCGCTACTCGTTTTTTCCACAAATGACTAGTGGTCTATCGCATTTATTTTGAGAAGTAAAATAAAGAACCACAAAGGGCGCAAAGTACGCAAAGAATGAAGGAAAACAAGAGGAATTGAAAATAAATTGACCGATCAAAACTTTTGCGATACACCACTAGAACTTTGCTAAAACTATTCCCACACAGATTGTAAATTTAAAACAAATCCAGGCAAAATATTTTCTCCCGATCAGCTACCAGGAAACTCTAGCGCTTCTACTGGTTTTCCTTGCCGATAAATTTCGACGCAGCCAGTTTTCCTATTAATTAACCAGTCAAGTTTTACTCCAGAGTCCATGTATTCTTGCATCTTCTCTTGCGTTTATTTCAAGTTATCGCCAGGTGACATTAACTCTAGAACAAAATTGGGAGCAATAGGAGGAAATTTTTCTTTTTGTTCAAGAGTGAGTGCATTCCATCTATCCTGTTTTATCCAAGCAACATGGGGGGAACGATCTGCACCATTGGGAAGTTTAAAGCAAGTGGGGGAGTCGAAGACTTCACCAAGTTGAGTTTGTTGGTTCCAGAGAACAAGTTGAGCAGTTAATTTAGCATTGCGTTTTCCTGTTTCTCCTCCTGTTGGTGACATGATAACTATTTCTGCCAATGCATTACGCTCAAACTTGATCTCAGGATTATCCCGACAAAGTTGATAAAATTGGTCGTCGGTTAACTTAATGATGTTGTTGAAGTTGAGAGTAATAGCAGTCATAGGGTTTTGATATTCTCAATACAGCTAGCTGTAATTTCAGTTTAGATTTTCCTAAACATACCCAACCGCATTAATATACGCTTCGCCCATTTCCACGACACAATATCATGCAGCAGAGTATAAAAACAGGGAATAATAAACAGCGTTAACAGTGTTGCTAACGATAATCCCGCAAACACTACAATACCCAACGGTTGTAAAAATTCTGAGCCTTCCCCAATTCCCAACGCTAAGGGGAACATGCCTAAAACCGTGGTAATTGTAGTCATCAAGACTGGGCGTAAACGTTGGGGCGCAGCTTGCAAAATTGCCATTTGACGATCGATACCTTCCCGTTCCCGAATTTGATTTGCCAGTTCTACCATAATGATGGCGTTGTTAACAACAATACCTACTAACAAGACTGCACCGACGATTAC
>JANZYY010000023.1:10332-19776 GCA_026419705.1 Fischerella sp. | reverse complement strand
TGTATAAGAGACAGCTTTATAGGTGGTCACTACTTCTTTTAAGTTGGGAGGTTGAACAAAATATACTGTTCCATCCCGTAACTGTACTGCTTGACTCCTAAGGGCAGCCTCGCCCTCCATTGCTATTACTAATGCTAATGCTGTGCTGGATAAGACTGCAAGGCGCATTGCTTTATCGGTGGGAAGCGATCGCAGATTGTGGACTGACCTTGGTTATTATATTTTTTAATTTTATCACTTAAAGATTAACTTATCTTTTTACCAATTATCATTTCGCAAGTATTCTTAATCATAATTGGCAATCTAAATCAAAACTACAGCGATCGATGAATAGGTGGACATGATTAAATTCACATCTTGCACCAGTCTCAATGGACTGGAGAAAGGGTCTGCCAACGCTCCGCCTTCTCATGATGCGATCGCAAACTACTAAGCATATGTACTTTTCGATCTGAAAATGTAAAAGATAATTGAAATTTCTTGTCAACGTAATTTGTTAAGTTAGAAACTAAAAATATGGATACAAGCAATCATTAATTTACCATGAATACTGTTTCTAGCTTCGGATGCAAGCGTCCGATTTGGCAATCTATCGTCATGCTGACTTTGGGCTTCTGGCTCAGTGCGAGCCTGTTTTTGGATTGGGTAATTATGCCTAGTCTATATGTTTCTGGCATGATGACACAAGCCAGTTTTGCAACAGCAGGTTATGTCATTTTCTGGAATTTCAATCGCATAGAATTATTGGCTGCTGGCTTGGTATTAACTGGCGTTTTAGCTTTAAATCAAACCCAATCAAATTGGCGTGTGAGTAGCCTTGTTTTAGCAGTGCTACTGCTAGCGATATCACTAGTTGATACATATTTTTTAAGTCCGCAAATGTCTGCCATTGGACTGCAACTAAATTTATTTCAGACAACAGCAGATGTTCCAGCAAACATGAGTGTATTGCACGGTGGTTACTGGCTTCTAGAAGCAGTCAAACTAGTGGCAGGGGGTACGCTATTAAGTTGGTACTGGCGGCAGTAAAATTTTGAAAAGACGCGCTTTGGGCGCGTCTTTTGATTATTGATCTTTTGGTGTCTGTGGCTGCTGATTTTGAAACCACAGCAGACGTACAGCCAACACAGCAAATCCCACTGCAGCGATCGCTTTTAACAACCGCGTAGGCAATAATTCTGCCACGGCTCCTCCAGCTAATGCACCTAGCAAGCTAGTTAACAGCAATGCACCAGCCGTGCCAAAGAAGACAGCACGGGGAGACTGACAACGACCTGAAAGTGCGATCGCGGCTAACTGACTTTTATCGCCTAATTCCGATAAAAAAACGGTGATAAAGCTCAATCCGAAAAGATGCCAATTCATATAAATTAGTCCTTTGTCATTGGTCAAGAGTCGTTTGCGTCATTTGTTCTTTGTCCACCTGCTAGATGGAGTCGACACTCAGCAGTCCAAAGTCGAGACTTCGGGCAAGGCAGCAGGCAGAAGATAAATGTAATTTTTTATACTCAAATTTCTTGCCTCTGCCTTCTGTCTTCTCAAGATTGACTATTGACTAATAGCTAAATCACAAAACAGCATCAGAGAAATCAGCAGTAATATCACTCCTGCGGCTTTCTCTACAATCTTTGGAGAAAGGCGGCTAGCTAGCCAACGACCTAAAAGCACACCTAACAGGCTGGTGGTTATTAGTGCGGTCGCAGATCCTATAAACACCACCCACGGAGAATGTGATTCCGCACTCATCAATAGAGTAGATAACTGTGTCTTATCACCAATTTCTGCAAGAAAAATAGTTAAGAAGGTAGTGAAGAACACGGCTACATTTGACTGCTTCTGAGGACAATCGCCTACCACCGACGGTAGTGGGTTGCAGTCAGTAGTGCTTGTTACTTCCAGCTGGCATTCAGATTTAGATATACTAGCGGTGCTTACAAGTGCAGAATCTAGTTTCACAGGCAGTATTTTTATCTAGAGGATTTTTTCATATTCCTCTCATTTTCTCAGATGGTCGTGACAAATTGCAAGTCCAGTATTTCAGAAGCGGTCAGTGGGGAAGTGGGAGATGGGGAGAGTAGTAAACACTACTAACCACTAATAGTACTCCACCAAACCAAAATTGCTGGGTAAGTATTGTTTGTAGTTAGCGCTTCAGCGCAAAAGCGCCAACTGCAAACTCCGCAAAGTTGCTTTGGCAAACCACTAGTCCTAGGCTAAATATCCAACGGCTTTATTGAAGCGCAAGATTTCTAGACTGCGATCGCCATAAACGCCCTCTATTTGCTCTTGACAGCACTTAATGGCAAAGTCGTTTAACTCTTCGGGAGTAATGCCATACATATCCTCAAACACCTCTGGTTCCACCCGGCAGAAACGCGGACGACGGGGATAAATACGGCATTCACGCGTATAATGGTCAAAATTGATACACCATCCTCCTTTACCAACCATACTCAGGTAAAGTTCTAGTTCTTCTGGTGACAAATAATCATGCAAATCTGGACGGGATGCTGGGTCAAGATGACAGCAAGCTCCACATTGCTTTACACATTGCCAAGTCGCCATTTTCAAACTTCTTTTGGTTAGTTGTTGGTTGTTGGTTGTTGGTTGTTGGTTGTTAGTGGTTAGTGGTTTACTACTTCCCCCATCACAGCCAGAACCCATCTTAGTTTTTTATGTTGTTTCTTATCATTTTGTTAAGTAAATTAAATTAAGCAGGCGATCGCCGGATATGATTAATTCCGAGTTTGACAATTGGACTAACAGATTGTTTTAAGTTTCCAGGGAGGGAAAATGTTTGAAGCTTTAACAAGCATTAATTGGGAAGTTATTTTTCAGCTATTGTTTGTAGCACTGATCATGTTAGCTGGTCCAGCAGTAATCTTTGTGCTAGCTTTTCGTGGTGGTGACCTCTAAATATTAAATCCAGTATTTAATCTTCATTTGTTCAGGCCCGCTTCTGCGGGCTTTGTTTTTCATTTGTTGGTGGTTGTTGGTCGGTAGTTGGTTGTTACAAACAACAAACAACACACAACTAACAACGATTACTGACTTGATTCTAAGGCTTTTAGAGCTGCTTGAATGATGGAGTCATACTGGGGTTGAGAGATATCAACTTCTTTTGCATCTTCACGGTTAATACCAAGCAAGCCAATGCCATATTCTTGCTGGACTGCTAAAATTTTACCTTCAGGATTTTTAATTCTTAATTCCGGTGAAGAACCATTTTGATAAATGCCACAGGTATAATGACGTTGGTTGTACTCAAATGAAGCTTTGAGTGGGGTAGCGCTAGATACAAAAAGCTGACGTGACTGATTTGGGAGTCTAACACCAACTAACTCTAACTCAATGGTGGTATCACCGTTAAAATGATTTTCTCGTAGTTTGTAAGCAATATCTATTCGCGTTGGCAGAGGAAAGTAATCACGCCATCGCCAAGCGATCGCTTTAATTGTAAATTGCCGATCGTTGATTGTTTCGGCACAAGTCAGTTTAATATGACCTTTGCCAACTATTTGTTGTTCAATAACAAAGACATTAGGAGTCCAAAAAACTGGATCGGGATTATCGATACCGCAAGGTTCTAAAGCGTGGAGTTGTTGATAGAGTTCTTGGTTAATTTGGTTGAGGTTCGCTTGAGCGTCAATTTTGAGCAGCGGCTTCAAGTGTTGGATTTCAAGACATTGGTTGGCGAATTCCACTAGGCGCGATCGCAAGGCTGCTAAATTTTCAACTGGTAAAGAAAATCCGCCGGCGGCTTTGTGTCCACCGAATTTACCCAGCAAGTCTTGGCAATATTCCAAAGCAGCAAATACATGAAACTCTGGTATTCCTCGTGCTGAACCACGAATTAAGTTGTCATTTTCGTAAGTAGCTATAAACACAGGGACGCCGTAGCGTTCTACTAAGCGGGAGGCGACAATACCAATAACACCATGATGCCAGTGAGGTTGAACAACGACTAAAACCCGGTCTTGGTGTAGAGACTTTGCATGCAACGTCTCCACAATGGCGATCGCTTCTTGTTCGATTTCTTCGCACATTCGCTGACGATGCTGGTTAATTTCTTCACACTGCATTGCTCGTTCTAGCGCAATCGCCATATCATCTGTAGTTAATAACTCAATTACTATTTGGGGATCGCCAATCCTACCAACAGCATTAATTCGCGGTCCAAGACGAAACCCAATATCTTCAGGCTTTAACGATTTTGGCTGTTGGTTGTTGGTTGTTGGTGGTTGATTCATCTTTCCCCAATTTCCAATCCCCGATTCCCCCTCTCCCCTACACCCCTGTACGCCAGACATCTGAATCAAGGCCTGTACTCCGGGTAATTTAGACTTGGGTAGTTGCTGCAAACCACGTTTCA
The DNA here is from genome assembly GCA_026419705.1 of Fischerella sp. Lineage (GTDB taxonomy): Bacteria > Cyanobacteriota > Cyanobacteriia > Cyanobacteriales > Nostocaceae > PCC9605. The sequence goes on along the minus strand of JANZYY010000023.1, from coordinate 15,404 downwards.
CCCAACGGCGGTTTACTCCAGTCAAGGGAGCTAAGTCGGCAATTGTTCCCAGTGTAAACAATTCCAACATTGGCTTGATCGTGCCGCTATTAGCTTGCTCGAGTTGTTGTGCGAGAGAAACTGCCAAAATATAGGCAACACCCACACCCGCAATACCCCGATAAAGCGAGGATTCAGGTAGTAGTTTCGGGTTGAGGATGGCATTTGCTGGAGGTAACTGTTGAGGAATGTCGTGGTGGTCTGTGACAATTACCTTTAGACCCAGCTCTCTGGCTCTAGCAATGGGTTCAAACGCAGAGATACCGTTATCAACGGTCAGAATTAGTTTTACACCTTCACTGTGGAACTCTTCTACAATGCGTTTATTGATACCATAGCCTTCACACATCCGACTGGGAATAGCGTAATTTACATCCGCGCCCAACCAGCGTAGACTACGCAACAGTAAAGCAGTGCTGGTCATTCCATCTGCATCATAATCTCCGCAGATGGCAATTTTTTCTTTACAGGTAATACAAGACCGCAATAATTCCAAACTAATTGCCAGATCTGGAAACTCCTGCAAAGGTGAGGGTAAATTTAAAGATTCGGAATCTAAGAAAGCTTGTGCTTGCTCGGGGGTTTCAATACCGCGATTAATCAGCAGTTGGTTAATTAGAGGCGATAAATTCGTCGCTTTTGTTAAATATTGTGCCAATTCTGTTTTTTGTGGGTAAATCTGCCAGCGCTGACTGGGTAAGCGCCGACTGGTTTTCACTGCTGTCATCGGGGATTTGTCTAGCACGGTTAGAGTCAGAAGGTGACAGATGACTTTTATCTGATATACCTTATCAAACCGAAATTTTTGTGCACAAGCAACTAAATTACCTGATGGCAACTTCTAAGTTTCATAACACTAGCTGTTTGGCGGTGCATCCCAAACAATAAAATTTCTTTGTGTCTTCGTGTCTTGGTGGTGAAAAAAATAAATTTTCTTGAACCACTCAGACGCTAGCTCACCAACAAAGCAGTGGTTTCATAATACTTCAACTCGACCATCATCGAGAATGTAAATCGCGCGATCGCCTGGAGCATACCAAGTTGGACGTATTTCTACTTGCAAGGTCGCAAAGTTTGGTTTAGAGATAGTTGCTTTCAGCGGTAACCCTGCTTCATTCCAAAATAAGAGAGATACATTTGGCTCTGTACCGTCTCCCTGGTCTAACTGTAGTTCTTGTCCAGGTCGGAGGGTAATTGCATTGGTCGTGGATGGTTTCTGTAAACTCAATAAATTAGGTGTTTTATTTAATACTTTTAATCGCAGGCGTTGACCTGGAGAAAATTGAATTGGGCGGGGACCGCATTTTGATGCGCAAGTGCCAGCAAGTACAAAGTTAGAATCTTTATTTATCGGCATAATCAGGGCTGCTGCGATTAAGGTTGCACAGATAAACTTAAACATGGAATCGGCGCTGAAACAAGGTATGTAGAAATGAATACCTCAGCCTAACACTGCATCTTCGAGTTTGTGTAGATATAGTGTATATAAAATTACTTGTTTTTCCCGGACTCGATTTCCCTATCCAAACGCCTGCGGTGTAGGCGTCTCTAAGTATCTAACGTTCTCACCAACAACCCTCAACAAAACCGTATTGGACTCGCTCGCAAATGACCGATGACGATCGAGATTAAAGTAGTTTCAACTGATGGTTTATATTACCTGATGATGTCTGATTCAGCTGATTGATGTTTTCTTGCATAGGTGTGGATTCTAACCAATCTTCCTCATCGGCAGCTAGCAGTTTATGTGCTGCTTCTAACATTGATGCTGCGATATCTTGCAAATCTTCACGGTTGTTTAAGTATGTTTTTAGTGCTTCTATGGGGTCGATGCTATTACTAGCGCTCAATTCGGGAACGCGAGGTCTAGCTAACTGACTGACCAATTCTGGCTGGATTGTGTAGGTATGAGCTGAAGTTAATGCTTGATGCAGTGCGGTATTATCTATTTGATCTAACTGTTCGGAACGAAGTTTATAGATTAATCTCACTACTGCATTTTCAATCTTACACTTAGCGATCGCTTGGATGATTGCTGCTTGCGGATCTTCTGATTTCGATACATCCACCTCGATTGTGCGGAAACTCCGGGCTGGTAAAGGATGAAATTGCCACTTAGCGCTACCCCGTTCCAACTCAACCATCACATAGCCTTTTTCTTCCTTTTCTTCACTAAAGTCCACCCGTTCAATACTCCCTGGATACACCACTGGCGGATCGTTTGATTTATTCAAGTTCTGGTGGCGATGGACGTGCCCCAAAGCTACATAGTCAAAACAGGATCGCGTTAGCATTGAAAGGGGAATTGTAAAGCCTTTACCTACTGCCAAAAAACGCTCAGCTCCTAAACTGGCATTATCAGCCATCAAATGACCTAAAAGAATAGTTGGTATGTTCGGGTCGAGACGGCGAATTTCTGCTTCCAAAACAACTTGTAGACGTTCAATCAACAGTTGATGTACTTCGCTGAGAGATAAACCTTCAGTTTCTTGGCGAGTCATCAAAGTGGAACGAGTCAACCAAGGTAAGGTAATGATTTGCACCAAACCATTGCGAGTTTGGATGCGGTGAGTCTTTAATGTATCACCTACTACAACACCAGGCACGCCTAAAGTGCGGTAAATACATAGACTTGCTCCTCCCTGCCCTTGCGAATGTTGGTCATGGTTACCCACCAACAATACTGTGGGAATTTGAGCATCCACAAGACGACGAAATTGACTGGCAAAAGCTTCTTGAACATAGGGCGGCGGTGTAGCATCGGGAAAGGCATCACCGCCAAAGATGACAAGATCCACAGGCTCTGTCAATGCTTTGTCAATACAGCAAGACAGGGTCTTGACAAAATCCTCCAAACGCGTATTTAGTCCTGTTTCAGGATTAATGCGTCCATGAGAGAAACCACTTCCCATATGGATGTCGGAAAGATGGAGGATCTTAATCATAATTTGTCCTTGATCATTGGTCATTTGTCCTTTGTTTAATACTCTCATGACAAATGACAAATGATAGATGACTAATAACTAAACTAAATATGAATTCCACACTCGGTTTTACCACTACCCCGCCAGCGCCCGGCGCGCTCGTCTTCTCCTTCGGCTACTGGGGTAGTAATGGGTTCATCACCAATACTGGGATAACCTTTGTCATGGAGGGGGTTGTAAATTAACCCATTCTCAAAGACATAAGTCCAGGTTTGTTTGCGTGTCCAATTGGCTAAGGGATTGATTTTTATCCGACCACGGCTATCGATTTCAAATATAGACATGTTGGCGCGAGTCACGGCTTGATCGCGACGGCGTCCGGTGATCCAAGCAATGGTGTTTAGTTCCGCAAGACCTCTTTGTAACGGTTCGATTTTTGTGATCTCATGGAATTTAGCAATATCTTTATCCCAAAGAGCTTCGCCGTATTTTGCAGCAAAAGCTTCACGGCTGTCTGCGTCAGGAGTTTTGTAGACTTTCAAATCTAAGTTGTAAACTTCTTTTGCTTTTTCTACCAACTCCAAAGTTTCGCGGAAGTGGTGCAGTGTGTCTAGAAATATTACAGGTACTGGGTGGTTAAGTTGACGGTAAAGGATATCCGTGATCAAGATGTCATCAACGTTAAAGGCACTTGTTTGTACCAGTCCTGTGAGAATATTTTCTACAGACCATGCCAGTATTTCTCTTGGATGGGCATTTTCATACTTCTGATTTAGTTGCTCTAAATCGAAATTGGCATTTTGATTCGTGGATACCGTAGAAGTGGTCATGATTATTTTCTGTTCGAACAATTCTTTAGAATAACGTTAATTTTACATTACAAAGACACCTAATTTGGTCGGGTATTAGGGATTTATCGTAGATGTTCAGAAATAAGCTGTTCCACATCTAATTTGCATGAATCGGATGGGTTGTCCGATCCACCCCACAAAAGCATTGATTAAATTTACTTGCTTTGTTTTCAGTTCAAAGCATTGACAGAGCAAATTTATACCTGAGTTAATCTGCAACACTAGACGGCAATATTTTTCAGTTGATGAAAATTTCAGAGTTGCAATCCTTATTTTTGAATAACGAATATTAAAAAAAATTATCAAGCAAGGCTGATTTAATCAAAGCCTGAGATGGAGGCAGGTATTTGCATGCTTTTCTAAAAGTAACTTTAGTATTGACTTGCTTATAGTATAGTTAGTCTGGTAATTTTGGATATACAAATCGACCTCAGTAGTCCGTTCTTGCTGTTGCTTTTTTTACCATTAAGGTAATATGTGGCATAGCAGAACAAAAGTTTGAAGGAAAGCGATCGCTTTAACGTGCGATGTAACGCGAACCTTGGTCAAAAACTGTAAGTGGGTGTGTCTATTGATTACTACTTTCTAGAAGGGGTTCTAGGAATTTACTCTCTATTCCACGGGTAAAAATCAGTTGATACCTATCCAAAATGGAATAAGCAGCGGTATTGATTGCACTGACCACTCTGTGACGGGAATATGTACCTTAGTAGTTAGGCGAAAAGCAAGATTAAGAGATTTCCAAACAATAAATTATCCCAAATTGGGGAGTAGGTCGGACAGCCCGCCCTTGCACTCACCCATCCCACCAGAAAATTTGGAATTGGATCTAGATTCAATATTTCTGCCTAAAACCATCTATCTTAATTTCTAATTATTAGCATTTATTCCGATCCCTAGCAACCAACTAGAAAGAAGGCTAGCAAGTAGCTGTATTTTTGCTCTCTGATAAATCTGGGTGGATCTAGCAAACCAATTAATTCAGCAAATTATTCGCTCAAAACGAAAAAGCTTGATTTATCCTGCTTATTCTTAAATGTACAGCCGCCGCTTTTTAGACACAATGCAAATAAATATTCAGTACAATGCAGGGCAATTACGTAACATCCTACAAGATTTGCGAACTCAGCATACCAATGGATGTGTTTACATACACGCAATTGTAAACTCTTACCAAAAGTTAAGATCTCGTACTGTCGTTTTGAGAAATGGCGAAATTGTTTACGGCGGCTCAAAAGTTCCAAATAATCAAGAATTT
>JANZYY010000023.1:0-10322 GCA_026419705.1 Fischerella sp. | reverse complement strand
GCTGGGCTGATACCGCCATTAAATATGCCATGCAAAAGTTACAAAATCAATCATCCTTTCGAGAGCTTTTAGAACAAATCGTTCGGATACGAGTTTTTAAATGGGAAGAAATTGAAAGCGTTGTCCATACTCAAGTTGTGCAAGTGTTAGAGCAAACATTGCCTTATCCTGGAAGGTTAGAGTTAGACTCCGCTGTCGAGTGTGACCTAAGTTACGGTAAAGAAGGTCACGGTCTGGACTGGTATAGATTAATTCTAGACGTAGCTCATCGGCGTCAACAATGGGCTACACTTGCTCCTGCTGTTCCTTCGATGGAAGCTGTTCCTCAGCTTTCAGCAATTGGTAGACAAGCAGTTACAAACAGCAAAGTCCAACATCTGCATAAGCTGATCGACGGGGAGCGATCGCTCATTGAAATTGCCGAACAATTAGACCAGGACCCTTTGGAAGTAGCTCGTTTGTATATGACATGGGTAAGACCGGGCTGGGTTACTTTTGGGGAAAAACTATCCCAACCTCAAAGAACTCAAATAATTTCTGCTGTTGAAAAGCAACATTCAATGATTCTGAGTGTTGATGACAGTCCTGTAGTACAGATATTGATTAAGCGAGCGTTGAGCGATCGCTATCAGGTACTCTTTGCAAGTAATGCTATAGATGCTCTCAGACTCATGAATACCAATCCCATTGCACTGCTGCTTTTGGATGTCACCATGCCTGATATTGATGGATTAGAATTTTGCCGCACGGTACGCAGCATCCCTAAATTTAAGCAGTTACCTATTATTATGGTCACGGCACGAGATAAATTCTCTGATAAACTCCGAGGTCAAATCGCTGGTTCTACTCATTATTTAACCAAACCATTTGAACCTCAAGAATTATTAGAAATCGTAGAGAAATACATTCACAAAGAATCCAAATCTTCGGAAGCAACTCCTCGAAATGTAGTTATTGCCGATCAAAATTCAGAATAAAGCAGGAATCCACTAAAATTTTCAGATATCGCATTAATATTATTTGTTGCTTTACCGGTATATCTTTCTTAAAAACTGTCAAAATCGGCAAGATAAACTGAATCGTCGCAATTCATTCAATTGCTCATGACTAGCTCCTAGCTATCTAAAAATAAAACCATGAAAAATAAAGAATATCTAACATTTCGCATACATAATTTGTTATATGGAATCGAGGCAGATTTGATTCAAGAAATGTTCCCTCTTCCAGAATTAATTCCCATTACTGAAGCTCCTAACGATATTATCGGAATTCTACTCTTACGGGAACAAATTGTGCCAGTCGTACATATAGGTGTACTTCTAGATTATCCATTAAAAGATTGCCAATTGAGTGATTATGTCATCGTTGTACTATGGAAAGACCTGCAAATCGGCTTACTGGTTCACGAAGTCAATCAAGTGCTAGAACTTGATGCCAAAGTCATTGAAAATGAGACTTTTTTGGGACTCATCAATCACGTTAACACCGCATTCATTGCCGGCATTGCTAAGGTAAAATCAGACACAATTTTATTGCTCAAATTTGAGAAATTAATTCGCCAACCAGAAGCTTTAGTCACTTTGATTTGGGACGCAGAAAGCCAATTAGAGCGAATCACGGCTTTTACCAGCTTCTTCTACGATTTATATTGTCCCAATGCCACTTCAGAAGAAAGAGCTATTTTCAAACAGCGAGCTGAACATCTCCGACAATCGGTTCCAGACTTAAAATTTACAAAAAATGTGATTCCTTTAGCAGTAATCGGCTTTGGTAAAGAATATTTTGGATTGGAATTAGAACTGATACAAGAGTTCACTGATATTCGCAATTTGACACCAATTCCCTGTTGCCCAAAACATATTATTGGCAACATGAATTTACGTGGAGAAATTGTCACTTTAGTTGATATTCGGAATATTCTAAATCTACCTGTCACCCCCGTAAAAGTTGGTTCTAAGGCTGTGGTAGTTCAAGTTGATGATATTGTTGCTGGATTACCCGTCGATCAAGTGTTTGAGGTAGTCTATATCAATTCTGCTGAAATCATTCCCTTACCTACTGGCAATAAACAGTATCTTTTGGGAACTGCTCCTTTTCAAGAAAAAACGCTAAGTATTGTAGACTTACGTCAGATTTTTATCAATGGAGATTTAGCCGTGAACGAAGAAGTTTAAACACATAATTATGAAAGTTTCAGTATCGCTGATTCATAGCTTTATCGATGAGTATTAAATTACGTTCTAGTCATTTGAAAGGAATAAAAATATGCTCAATCAAATTCCAAGCAAATCACCTCTAAAAGTTAATCAAGTTGTACCTATTGGTTTCGGAATCATGATTGTTTTAGCAGGAATTGCTACAGCGTTTTCTGAATTTGCTAAGGTGAAATTGACGGAAAATCAGCGATGGATAAATCATACATTTGAAATACAGTCAAAACTAAAACAATTAGAAAAAGATTTAGTTGATGCCGAAAATGGGCAACGAGGTTTTTTAGTGACAGGTAAAGAAAATTACCTGGAACCATATACTAGTGGACGCAAAAATTTTCAAGAGCATAGCCAAGAGTTGAAGCAGTTAGTCAGCAATAATCAAACTCAGCTCGCTCGAACTCAAAAAATAGTAGAAATAGCTCAGAAAAAATTTGCAGAATTAGAACAAACTATTGCGATTAAAAAAGCTGGTAAATATCAAGAAGTGGTTAACTTGATACTTGCTAATAAAGGCAAGCAGATGATGGATGAAATTAGAACTCAGCTTGCCCAAATGAGTACAGAACAGCAGGAACTGCTAGAGCAAAGAAAACAAGCATCAGATCAACTTCAGCAATTGTCATCCGTAATTACTTGGAGTGGATGGCTTGTTTGTTTAGGAATCGGAATTTATATCTCTTATTACGTTGCTGCTTATATTCTTAACTTCATTGTCCAGCCTATCACTGATGCAGCCCAAGCAGTTGCTTCTGCTTCTGCAAATATTACTGAAACTATTTCGGAGCAAGAACGCATCATCTTGCAGCAGTCTGCCTCAGTAAATGAAACTACCACAACTATTGAAGAGCTGGGGGTTTCGGCACTGCAATCTGCTGGACAAGCTGAAACCTCTGCTGGGGAAGCCAAGCAAGCTTTAGTTCTCGCTGAGGGAGGAACTAAGACAGTGGGTATGACAATTGAAGGTATCTCGGATTTGAAAGAGCAAGTGACAGCGATCGCCAACCAGATTGTCCGCCTCAGCGAACAGACCGCTCAAATTTCCATAGTTTCTGACTTGGTAGCAGATTTGGCGAACCAAACAAACATGCTAGCTCTCAACGCCGGCGTAGAAGCGGCGCGGGCGGGAGAACAGGGTAAAGGCTTTGCAGTGGTAGCTAGCGAAATTCGCAAGCTCGCCGATCAAAGTCGGAAGTCTGCTGACCGAATTAACAGCTTGGTGAACGAAGTGCAAGCTGCAATTAACTCCACCGTCATGGTAACCGATGAAGGTACAAAAAAAGCTACGCAGGGAATCAGGTTGGTTTCAGAAACCGGTGATGTGTTTACTAGCATCGCTGCAGCTCTCAACAGCGTGTTCCTTAATAGCCAACAAATTGCCCAGAGTGCCAAACACCAGGCTGTAGCCGTCCAGCAAGTCGTCTCAGCCATGAATGCAATCAATTTAGGGGCAAAAGAAACAGCCGCTAGTATCATCCAGGTTAGAGAAGTTACCTACGAACTCAACAAAGCTGCTCAAAATCTTCAAGCCGTAGCCAAGTAATTAACAACAGTCTCAAAGCCATGATCATAGAAGATGAAGAACTGCGATCGCTTTACAAAGCAGCCAGTGCAGAACACATTCAAAAAATAGAAGCAGGATTGCTTTATCTGGAAAAGTACCCGCACGACTTTGCCAAACTTGAGGGGTTACTACGGGAAACCCACTCTCTGAAGGGAGATTCCCGGATGTTGGGAGTCAAAGATGTAGAAACTCTCACCCATCAAATGGAAGAAATTCTCGCCAGCATCAAGCGGAATGAGCGAATTTTCACCCCAGAACTGTTTGACAGTCTCTATCAAGCACTGGATGCTGTTCGTAAAATTGCCCAAGAAGCCGTCACCGGACAACCAGCAGGAGTCAGTGTCTTTCATGTATTGGCTCAACTGATGATGGTTAGCTCCACTGATGATACATGGTCAGAAATTCTGGAAACTGCTGCTGAATCGGAAGTTTCTGTTTTTTCCCAACCGATTGTGGAGCAATCGTTAGCCTTTAACGATACAGTCCACCTGAACGGTTCGCACGATCCAGCAGACGCTCTGACTGAAATCGATGACTACCAAATTGACACCATCCGCGTTGAATCACAAAAGCTTGATAAGCTATTCACTCAAGTGGGTGAATTGGTAGCCAGTAAAGGTCAAATTGCCAATCAAAAAGATGAAATTGAGCAAATTATTGCCCTGTGGGAAGAGTGGAGCCGGGAAGTCTCTGCTAGCCGTCAGATATTTACAAACCTAGAGCGACACTGGTCAGCCAATGAACTCCAACCTCTGAAAAATTTCTATCGCCAAGTTGAAAACCGCCTCAAAGATCTGGGAGTACATCTGAACCAACTCCGGCATAAAACCCATGAGTATACCAGTAGACTTGAAATTGTCGCCAATGAACTGGAATCAGGAGTTACCTCCCTGCGATTGCTACCATTGTCTACAATTTTCAATCTCTTTCCCCGCACGGTGCGCGATTTAGCCAAGCAACAAGGCAAAGAAGTAAATTTGCAAATCGAAGGTGGAGAGACTAGCGTAGACAAGCGGATTTTAGAAGAGATGAAAGATCCGCTCATGCACATCCTTCGCAATGCTATAGATCACGGCGTGGAAACACCCCAGGAACGTCAACAACTTGGTAAACCTCCGACGGCGACGATTAGCTTGCGGGGTTATCAAACTGGTAACACGATTACTATTGAAGTTTCAGACGATGGTCGCGGTTTAGATATCGAAGCCATTAAACGGTCAGCACTGCGTCGTGGTATTCGCTCGCAAGCAGAACTGTTACGCATGTCCACAGCAGAAATTCAAGCATTGATATTTGCACCTGGCTTCTCTACTCGTAAAGCAGTCACAGAGATTTCTGGTAGAGGAGTTGGTCTGGATGTTGTGCGCGCCAATGTCGAGCGCTTGAAGGGAACTATCCAAGTGGAATTTACACCAGGTCAGGGATGTTTGTTTCGCATTACAGTAAATAACATTCTGGCAACCACCCAAGTCTTGATTGTCCAGGTGAACGAACATCTCTATGCTATTCCTATAGGTTTCGTGGAAACAATGCTTTTAGTATCTCCGCAGGAAATTTTTACTGATGAAGGTACTCAGACGTTTTCATTTCAAGGACAGTCTGTATCGGTTGTGTGGTTGGCAGATTTATTGGGCTTACCAGTGAAAGTACCTACATCAACCCAAGCTTTAAATACTGCGGCGAAAACTATTCCCTGCATGATTTTACAGATTGGCTCTGAGCGTTTGGGAGTGCTCGTGAACGGTGTATTAGAGCAACAAGACATCGTTGTGAAACCGCAGAGCAAGTTGCTCAAACGAATTCGCAATGTATCTGGTGCTACTATTCTCGGCACTGGAAAAGTTTGCACGGTACTCAATCCACCAGATTTGTTTAAATCGGCTAAGAAAACAGTTGTCTCGATTACAGTTCGGGAATTAGCAGAAAAAGCACAACTTAAACAGAAAATTCTCCTGATCGAAGATTCCATTCCCATTCGTACCCAAATGCGGCGGATTTTGGAGAGTGCTGGTTACGAAGTCACAGCAGCTGTAGACGGTCAAGACGGCTTGGACAAGCTGAAGACAGATAAATTCGATGCGATTGTCTCGGATATACAAATGCCAAATCTGGATGGACTAGAATTTACTGCCAAAATCCGCCAGATGCCAGAATACAGAAAATTACCTGTCATTTTGGTGACGACTCTGGCTTCAGAAGAAGATAAACGCCTGGGTACACAAGCAGGTGCAGATGCTTACATTACCAAGAGTGATTTTGAACAAGGAGTATTATTAGATACATTAAGGAGATTAATGTAAATGCAGTTCTCCAAAAAGAAAGTGGTTTTGATTGAAGATTCTCCTGTTGCTTTGGAAATTTTACAAAGATTATTAAATTCTTCACCAGACGTTGATGTGGTCGGTACAGCCCGTGATGGCGTAGAAGGTCTAGAAGTGATTTCTCAGACTAATCCGGATGTGATTTGTACAGACCTGCTCATGGATAATATGGATGGTCTGGAGTTGACCAAACGCATCATGGCTGAAGACCCCCGACCAATTTTGGTGATCAGTAATTTTGTCCAAAAAACAGATATTGATAATGTCTTTCGACTCCTACAAGCTGGAGCCGCAGATGTTTTTCCCAAGCCATCCACCGGTTCGCCCACCGACTACGAAAAACTCAAAACTGCACTCATCGCCAAGATCAAAGTCCTTTCTAGTATGAAAGTCACTCTCAAACGGCAACAAAATTTAATGACCGCTCCTGTAGAACTGTCAACTTCTGGATCTATCTCCAGAAGTGAATCATTAACTACCAATGTTGGCTCTCGCATCAAGGTCATCTGTATAGGAGCTTCCACTGGAAATTTGCAAACTATCCAGAAGATCCTCAGTCAATTGCCTAGTAATTTTCCCTTGCCTGTGATCTGTACGCTACATTTGAGCGAAGGTATCTTATCAGGGCTGGTAAACTGGTTGTCTTCTGAGTGTCAGTTGCGGGTCAAAATTGCTCAAGTAGGGGAGTATCCTTTACCAGGAACAATTTATTTTGCTCCAGAAAAGCATCATTTACAATTAGACTCTCAGGGCAAGTTCGCTTACGTAAAAGCTTTACCCGGAGAGAAACATTGTCCCTCTATTACAATCACCTTCAAATCTATCGCCAACTTCTACGGCAGGGCAACTGCGGGAGTTTTATTAAGCGGACTTGGTAGTGACGGTGCAGAAGGCTTACAGAGGATTTCTCAAGTCGGAGGTATGACGATCGCTCAAAATGAGAAAACTGGTGCAATATTTGGCATGGTCAAAGAAGCGATCGCCTTAGGTGCGGCTCAAAATCTACTTGAGGTTGAAGAAATCGCCCCCTTCTTGCTAAAGACTATATCCTGTCAGTAGTATAACTTGATAATTTCCTCACAAATTTGAAAAAAGAATGCAATACGTGGGTATAATCCCCCCTACCCCAATCAAGGTGTGCTGAGAAATGAATTTTTCTTGGTGTCTTAGTGTCTTGATGGTGGAAAAACAATGATGGAAACACTAAAACAATAGGACACAAACAGTAACATAAGTAATTACCATTGCCTATATGAAGATAAGTAACACTATTTTAAGTTTTACCAGCTTTTTCTTGATAAAAATATTGGTTTTGATATTGTAAATAGAATCCTTGAAAATTAAAGGATTCCAAAAAATGAACGATTCAAAAAATCCTAACCAACTGAATCAATCTCTTGTCATGGGTGCGCTGGTAATGCTGACTAGTGCTAGCATCATCACGATCATGAGTTTATTCTAAGGCTACGATTAAAACTTTAGTAAAAAACTTTACGAAGCCCCACTTTCCAATCAGTGGGGTTTTGAAATATATATAGATATGTTTAGATTTATTTATCCTCCTCAAGTAGCGAGTAGATCGCACCAGAAATAATCCGACCGTTCAAAGCAGACAAAAAGCTTATTTTTTTAGCATTTGTACCTTCTGACCTTTATTATGAACGACCCAACCAAATCTTAATGTAATCAAGAAGGCTGGAACCACCCCAAATTAATCCAATCAGTATTGAAGAAGTCAGAATAACTCCCATCAGACAAAGAACTAAACCCCCCAGACTAATTGCACCATCATCTTCTAGCAAACCAAAGCCAGTAACAAAGATTCCCATTGCTGGTAGGGTGTTAGTTCCCGGAATGGGAATCATCATAGAAATTCCCATCAGAGCGATCGCACAGCCGAGCGTGACCCTACCTACCTTAGTAGTGCAGATATTGGTCAAACGAGGACGAGCAATCGCTTCAATTCTTTGCAACCAAGGAATACCAGCCTTCAAAAATCCTTGGGCTGTTTCCAGTTTGATTGAATGATTGATCATCCGTTGGGGAAACCAGGGGGTTTTGGAACCCACAATTAGCTGTATGGCAAGTAAAACAATCAGAATACCGAAAGGAGTGGAGTAACCAGGTGCTGGTACCGGTAAAGCTGAAGGTAAAGACAGAACTACAAACAAAAACCCAAAAATTCGCTCTTTTGCTAGCAGGAGAATATCTGCCAACCGCACTTGAGATGGTTGTTCTACCTCAAAAAAAAAGCGTTGTAATTCACTGGAAAGTTTAGCCATAAACTCACTCAAACACACCACAGGCTGCAACATTACTGGTAATAGAAGCAATCAGCCAGTATCTACTCACTTGCAGACGATGATTCATAGTTGCCAGATCCAGAACATAAATCCACCGTCTCATTATGAAGGCAATAGGACATTTTATACAAATACCAAAGCTGATTACAACTAACTGCCGCTGTTTTCATAAATCGGATTTAGCTGCATCTGGTTGAAAATAAAGCGAATTTTGATACAAAACTTGTTCTTGATGAGTTTCTAAGATGCAATCAGACAAAGGATAAGCAACACAAGTAATAGTGTAACCAGCCGCTATTTCATGCGATCGCAGAAACTTTTGTTCGCTTTGATCGACTTTTCCACTCAGAATTTTTGCAACACAGACAGAACATTCTCCTTGTTTGCATGCAAATGGTAAGCGGATACCTGCTGCTTCTGCCATGTCAAGGATGTATTGATCGTCTGGTACGTCAATAGTGCGATCTAAGCCAATTGCAGGATTGATCAGTCGAACTTGGTAAACTGCCATTTGCTTTTCTCATCGAGAGTGTATTTATGATTTTCTATCGTGTGTGGACTTTGAACCAAAGGTTCCCGAATATCTAACTTGACGTCTTTAACTTTGGATAGGCAATACGTTTATGATGGAATTGTTGCCAAACTTCCACGAAAATTTCGGCTATTTTTGTCATTTCTTCCCGTGTTAGTCCTGAATCTACCATTTGATTGTCTTGCCATCTCGCACGCAGGATATTGTTAACCATTGTTAAGGCTTGTTCGCGAGTAGCATCTTTGAGCGATCGCAGTGCTGCTTCACAAGAATCAGCTAACATGACAATTCCTGTTTCTCGCGATTGCGGAATGGGACCGTCGTAGCGGAAATCGGCTTCTTTTATTGTTAAACTTGGATCTTCCTTTGCCATTTGCTGGGCTTGGTGATAAAAATAGGTAATCTGCATCGTTCCTTGATGTTCCGGAATAAAAGCTTGAATAGAAGAAGGTAAACTATGCTTGCGTGCCATCGCTAAGCCTTCACTGACGTGCTTTTTGATCGTGTCAGCACTCCGCCAAGGATCCTTAATTTCTGTATCGTGTTTATTTGGTCCTCCCATTTGATTTTCAATAAATGCTAAGGGGTCGTGCATTTTACCAATATCATGATATAATGTGCCAGCCCTGACTAATTCAACATTACATCCTAGTTCCTTAGCAGCAGCTTCGGCAAGAGTAGCTACAAACAGGGTATGCTGAAAAGTTCCGGGAGCTTCAGTGGCAAGTCGTTTTAACAAGGGGCGGTTGGGACTTGCTAGTTCTGCTAAACGGATTGGGGTGACTAAGTCAAATAGTTTTTCTAGATAAGGACTTAACCCTAAAGCAACGATACTCCAAACTAAGCCAGATAAGGTGAAGAATCCTGCTTCCTTGAGTACAACATAAAAAAGCGGACCAAATGCAGCCCCCAGAAAAATCTGAATCACCAGGTAAATGCCGCCCTCAGTTAAGGCAATGGCTACGCTTAATAGCGCTAGTTCTTCACGCGATCGCATTCGATGCGCCATGCAACTGCCCAATACTCCCCCTGCTGCACCTGCCAAGAGCGAAGTTTTACTGATGTCCAGGCTCATGGCTAGCAATGCTGCCAGTAATACCATCACTGTTACGCCGGAAGTGGCTCCGTAAAAGCTACCCAACAGTAAACCAACTCCACTCCAAGTCGTATATGGCGTACCCATAACGATCGCCAACGGCGTGGTCAGAGTCAGCAGGAATACCAACAGGCGATCGCTTTGCCGCCATTGACATTCGATACGACGCTCTACAATCGCAAAAATACCTACAGCACAGCTAACCGCCCCTCCCAAATACATCAACCCCAGCCAATTAATCTCTCGACGAACTAAGTGATAATGTTCTAATACGTTAAAATGCCATGCTGTAATCT
>JANZYY010000241.1:3405-7485 GCA_026419705.1 Fischerella sp. | reverse complement strand
CTACTCCAATAAGCTATTCGGTGCGCATCTATGTGGCGATGAAGTCTTTGATGAGGACTGGGATCTCCTTAAAGAAGACCAACGCTATTATTTTGACTGCTTGATGGCTCCCCATGCCACTCACGTGCAAGCTGCTCTGGAAAAATTATCAGAACTGCAAGTGAGAATGTATGCTACCATTCACGGGCCGTTAATTCGCTATGGCTTATTGGAACTTACCAAATCCTACAAACAATGGAGTCAATCACAAACCGAACGTGAGATTAGCGTAGCCTTACTATATGCTTCAGCTTACGGAAATACAGCAACACTAGCACAAGCCTTTGCTTTGGGACTGACCAAAGGTGGAGTCGCTGTAGAGTCGATTAATTGTGAATTTGCTCAACCCGATGAAATTCGCGCTGCGATTGAAA
This sequence comes from Fischerella sp., assembly GCA_026419705.1. Taxonomy (GTDB): domain Bacteria; phylum Cyanobacteriota; class Cyanobacteriia; order Cyanobacteriales; family Nostocaceae; genus PCC9605. The sequence goes on along the minus strand of JANZYY010000241.1, from coordinate 7,072 downwards.
AGTGCGATGGCTTTATTATCGGTTCTCCTACCATTGGTGGGAATGCACCGACACCCATTCACACAGCTCTTGGTATTGTTTTAGCTGTTGGCGACAACAGCAAACTGGCTGGCGTCTTTGGTTCCTATGGCTGGAGTGGTGAGGCCTTTGATTTCATCGAAGGCAAACTCAAAGATGCTGGTTATAAATTTGGGTTTGAAACCTTAAAGGCCAGGTTTAAACCCACAGATGTCACTCTCAAACAGTGTGAAGAAATGGCGACAGATTTTGCTCAAGCCTTGAAGAGGGCGAAAAAACCACGTTTTTCTCAACCAGCTGCTACCCCGATGGAACAAGCTGTTGGTCGGATCGTTGGTTCTGTTTGCGTTGTCACAGCTAAACTAGGAGATGTTTCTACCGGGATGCTTTGTGCTTGGGTATCACAAGCAACTTTTAACCCACCGGGAATTACAGTAGCGATCGCCAAAGACCGAGCTGTTGAATCTCTGATGTATCCAGGGGGTAAGTTTGTTCTGAATATCCTGAGTGAAGGGAACTACCAAGATTACATGAAGCATTTCCGCAAAAACTTTGCCCCAGGAGAAGATAGATTTGCAGGCTTTTCTACAGTTGTTGCAGATAACGGCTGTACGGTCCTCACCGACGCCCTGGCTTATTTGGAATGTTCAGTCAACAAACGCATGGAATGCGGCGACCATTGGGTTGTGTATGCGATTGTTGACAATGGTAAATTACTGCAACCAGAGGGTGTAACTGCCATCCATCATCGCAAAGCAGGCAATCATTATTAATTCTTTCTGTTCGTAGTAGGCACCGTCTTCGCCATCAAAAATATTGTAGAGACGCGAAATTTTGTGTCTCTACACAATTAAATAAAATAATATAGCCAAGGCAACGGTCAGCTGCTACGCGTCTATGGCGTTCTTGGCGGTTTGTCTATAAATATTAAGTGCATCTTCACAGAGAAATGAAATTAGTTCTTATCGCCCAAACCGTAGGAAGAGTCGGGCGATATATATAAATATTAAGATATCTAAAGCAAAGGATTAGATGTAAATTTTTCTACTGTTTAATAAGGCGGATAACTAAAATCATCTTCATCTGGATAAATATAGGAACTCGAAACCCCCGCAGCTACGATTTTTGTTGGTTCCGCCTTCACCGGTTCCTTACCAAATTCCTTGTGTTCTTCGTAATTCCTAATAATTATTTCCGATTCCGGCGAATCAGAAGCAATCATATATTGTGTTAACGTTGCAGCTGTCGGATGTTTGTAGTCCACAGTGGAAGCAACTAAAACCGTATTTGGTTCAGTACCTCTTTGTTCAGAATCAATGATGGGGCAAAAAATTCCGTGGGCGTGAAATAGCGATCCTTTTGGCGTCAAGGGTAACTTGCGGTATCCAGCATAAGCTCTTTCTAATTCAGCGAGGAACCCACCAGTAATTCTACCTTGTTGATACTCACAATAAGCTTTGCTGAAACTAGCTCCTGCTGCACCATTCAAAGTTAGTTGCAGTGGGAATTCATGTAAAAATTTTTTGTTTTCTCCAACTAAAAAAATTAAATAACGTGTAAAAGTTTTAAATTTAAGTTTGTCCGCTAAAAAAGCATCATAATGATCTTTTAATGTACCCAATTTGACACCAGTTTCTCGGTCTTTAACTGATAACGGTCCCCGACGCACTATCACTAGACGTGGGGTGGTGGTGATATACACCGTTTCGATCCCGGAGCTAAATTCATGCTCCACCTGCTGCCAATTTTCATCCGGCTGAAAGCCTACAGCATCTGCATTACCTAGCTTAATAGCCAAACCATAAGGCTGGATGTGACCATTTTGGTCATATCGGGGATTAATCATCTGACACCAAGGAATGACCTGAGAAGGGGGTGCATTAAATTTCTCGTCCTCAAAGTCGAATTTTGCAGATGGTTTCATTGTCTTAGGCATTTGCGAGTGTCTTGCAGATCCAGTGTAAGAAATTCGTGAAGAATTGGTGCAGGTAGCAGTTATTGTCAAATTAGATACAATAATTTCATAATTAACCAGGGCTGAATATTGGCGATCGCACCCAAGACAGGCAAGTTAAATAATAATACCTTTCGTATCAGCCAGAGCATACATTCAGCAAGCAGATTTTAACAATAGCTTTAGAGAAGGCAAAAAGTAGACTTGGCTTTATCATTTCAATGAACTACCCAGACCTACTACGCCCGCGGTCTGGGTTTCTGAAACCAGACCAGTAGATTTGGATTTTTGACGCTTCATTGTCCCAAGTTGCCGCATACTTCCCGCTTGTTTGCGAGTGTTTGCGGTAGAGCTTGGCGACTCAGCGTCTACGAAGCTAGTTCCTAACTCCGTCAGATTACCTTTAGCCCAGTAAAGCATTACTTCAGCAGCAGCAATATCACGGTCTTGTTGATAGCCGCAAACGACACAATTATGCACTCTAATATCAAGAGTCTTTTTGTGCTGATAACCACATTTTGGACAAGTCTGACTAGGCTTTACTTTCTTGGTAGGAACTTCAACAAACACACCACCAATTTGTTCAACTTTATATTTGATGGTACTGCGAAGCATCCCAAATCCAACATCAAGTATTGACTTATTCAAACCTGCTTTTTGCTTTTTACGCTTACCTTTTTTAGCTTTACTAGTCATATTCTTGACCTCTAGTTTTTCAGTTGCAACGAAGCTATTACCGCTTACTATTTCTGATGCAACTTGATGTACCCAGTTTTGACGTTGATTAGCAACCTTACGAGTTATTCTACTAACCTTAGCTTGGGCTTTTTTCCATCTTCTAGAAGCTTTGATTTTTTTCTTTCTATTTGGTGCTTGCTTCCGTCTTTTATCCTTAGAAGCTTTTTTGATTAGTTGTTCAGCATTTCTCAAAAACTTTGGCGCTTCAATCTGTTGATGATTTTCTCCATCAGTAATTGATAATGCCGAATTACAGCCTAAATCTATACCAATAGCACCAGTTGGTAAAATATCTGGTTTGAGAACTTGCTCTAAAACATTAACAGTGATAGAGGCGTACCATTTACCATTTCTATAAACAATGGTGCAAGTAGTGGGAGTACCCGAATACTTAGCTTTACCGCGCATTTGAATACGCCCAATTTTAGACAGATTCAAATAACCATTTTCACCATCAGATTCCACAGAATAGCCAGATTTAGCTGGATATGTCCAACCTGAATAATGGCGTATTGATTTATATTTAGGACGTTTACCTAAACCTTTAAACCAACGTTCAAAAGCATAATCAACACGTTTCAAAGTCGCTTGTAGAGCCTGAGAATTGATTTCTTTGTACTCCGTCCAAACTTCCTTAAAAGCAGGCAGTGAGTTCTGTTGCTCAAAATAACTAACAGAATGATTGAATTTCTGATATTGAGTAAATCTGTTATAGACAGCAGCATTGTACAAGTCCTTGTGAAGCTTTCGGTGATACCGCAAGGACTGTTCTATTTGCTTATTTGGGTATAACCTGAAAGTCATCCGTCTTGTAGCCACTGATCTGTTTGCCTCCATTTTTAATTTGTTCTATGATATTGCAGTTGACGTATAGGTTTGTCAAGTGGTTTCTAGAAAAGGCTCACATTCTATTTTCTCTATTCACCTGCATTTTGTATTCGTGACCAAGTACAGACG